>JAIDOO010000154.1 GCA_029063275.1 Clostridia bacterium | reverse complement strand
TTTTTAGCCTGTACAAAAGTATAATAAAACTATGAGGACGTTTAAATATAAGTTTACAAAGCTTACTACAACTTTAATTTATATAGGAATTGCGCTCTGCGTTGCGGCGTTCGGCGTAAACATTTTTTCAATTATCACCGGGGACGTTGCGGCTTCCGCCAACCCCGTTTATCCGATAATTCAGTATACGCTGATGTTTCTAGTCCCCATTGTACTGTTGGTGGTATTGATAAGCCTAATCATCTCTTCCTACTACTCGATAGAGGGCAGTACGCTTAAAACCAGTTTTGGAATTATTAAAAGCAAGTACGATATTTCAACCATAGACACTATTTTGCTTGACAGAAACACGAACAAACTTACCGTCTATTTTAAGAATAACAACTTCGTCGTAATCGTTGTCAAGGAAGAATGGTATGACGAATTTATCGACGCTCTTTGCAAAGCGAACAAAAATATCGAGTTTTCCATTAAATCGAAAGACCCCGATAAAGACAACAAGGATGACAAAAAGAAAAAATAAGACTGAGCGGTGCAAAAAACGATGCACCGCTTTTTCAAATTTAAATTTAAAGGTGCGATATGATTTTGATTAACAGTTTAAGCGACATAAACGAAATCGGAGGAAAGGCTTATAACCTGTTTGCCTTAAAGGTCAAAAATACTCCTCCCCTTTACGTTTGCCCGGCAAGCTATTTTGAAAAGCTGAAAGCCGACCCCTCGCTTGAAGATAAGTTGACGGCGGAGATTGACAGGCTTTTATCCGACAAAAAGTTGTATGCAGTGCGCTCGTCGGCGGTGGACGAAGATTCGGCGGCGGACAGCTTTGCTGGAGTGCACGACTCGTTTCTGAACGTTCCGAAAAAACAAGTGGCTCTTTACATCGAAAAGGTTTATGAAAGCGCATTTACCGACAGAGCAAAAGACTACCGTAAGACGCGCGGTCTCCCGTCCGAGGGAATAAAAATCGCGGTTGTAATCCAGGAAATGGTAAACGCCGAATTTGCGGGCGTTATCAACACCGTTAATCCGGTAACCGACAATCCCGACGAAATAGTAATAAGCGTAACGCAAGGGCTAGGCGATAAAATAGTGGACGGCAGTGAAAGCGGCACTACTTATACCGTTAATTTTGACAAAGTAAAAATCGACGGCAAAGATATCTTAGGCAAAAAACCGTTGCGTAAAATCGTAGAGTTTGCAAGAGAAATTGCGGCAAAAACCAATTCCTTTCAGGACATAGAATTTGCTTACCGCCGCGGAAAGGTTTACTTTTTGCAGGCGCGCGCCATTACAACATACGGCGATATAAATCCGCATGACAGAAATCTTTTGATAGACAATTCGAATATTGTAGAATCGTTTTTCGGTGTAACCTCCCCTCTTACTTTTTCGTTTGCAAAAGAGGTTTACCGCGACGTTTACTGCGCCGCGCTTCGCGCGGGAAAAGTGCGCAAAAAAATTCGTGATGCGCTGCGCCCCGCCCTCTCTGAAATGCTTTATTGGTACGAGGGTAAAATTTACTACAATATGAACAGCTGGTATTACGGTGTAAGCGTTTTACCCTTTAAAAAGTCAGCTTCTTACTTTGACGGTATGATAGGCGTAAACAGCAAAACGGACACTTTCAAAAAGGTAAAAATGAACTTTTTTGACGTTGCCGGACTCTTCTTCGCCTTTATAAAAAAGCTGAAAAATATCGATAGTCTTGCCGACGGCTTCGAGCAAAAATTTAACCGCATAGTTATGCCTTACTACGGTAAGAAGCTTAACGCAACCAACAGTCAGCTTATAAATCTTTCAAAACAAATCGAAAGCGAAATCACAGACGGCTTCGTAATACCGATTATAAACGACCTTGCCGTAATGTATTATTTCGGCAAGCTGAAAGATAAAGCAAAAAAACTTAATATATCGAACGAGGAGCTGAACAAGTACATATCAAGCCAAGGCGAAGTTAAAAGCGCAGAAAGCGCAAGCAAGCTTGTAGAAATTATAAACCGTATAAAAGCGGACGAAAAAATTTTCTCAGACTTTACCGACCTTGACGAGCGGACGCTCTGCGAAAAATACCGCGAAGGCACGGACCTTTCGCCGCTTTTGAAAGAATATATTAACAATTTCGGGGCAAGGGTTATGGACGAGTTGAAGCTTGAAACCGTTACTATGATTGAGGACGAAACTCTTTTATACTCCCTCATAAAAACCAATTTAAATACGCAATTCAAAAAACCCGAATACGAACGGGTTGATATCCCCAAAAAGCTGAAAGGTACGGCGGAAAAAGCAAAAAAATATATGCGTATGCGCGAGCGGTTACGCCTTTACAGAACCTATCTTTATTCGGTAGTAAGAAATATATTTTTACAGTTCGGCGAAAATTATTGTGCCGACGGCAGACTGCAAGACAAACGCGATATTTTTTACCTTACAAAACAGGAAATTTTGTCAGGCGATGGTGATTTTATAAAGTTAGTCAAAGAGCGCAAAGCCGACGAAAAAATCTGGCTTGAAAAGCCCGCTTTCGACAGGGTGGTTTTTTTGGTCGATACCCGCCTTTCCACTTAAAAAGCGACCGTTCAAGCGGAGGCTTGCACGGCATACCCAGCGGAAACGGCAAGGTTACGGCGAGAGTTTCGCTTATGCAGTCGCCTTCGGATAAACTTACAGTCGGAAACATCATTCTGACCAAGCGCACCGACCCGGGTTGGATCAGCCTTTTCCCCTCGGCAAGCGGACTTATCGTAGAACACGGCAGTATGCTTTCACACAGCTTTGTGGTTGCGAGGGAATTAAATCTTCCCGCCGTTGTCGGACTTAAAAACGCGACCGAGCTTATCCCTGACGGAGCGTTGGTTCTTCTTGACGGAGTCTGCGGCGAAGTAAAAATTTTGGAAGAATAAAAACAGCGGTATGCCGTTCGGCATACCGCTGTTTGTTTATATGGTTTTTTTCTTTTTACGGACTTTTGTACGGTGTTCTTCACCCGCAACGAGCCTGTAAATATTTTTATGGTGCGCGCCCCACGTCAACACGTTAAGCATAAGCAAAATCATCAAAAGACCTATTACCCAGCCGTTTAAAAGATTTTCATTATACCTTAAAACGAATATAACCGCCTGCCAGATTGAAAGCGCCGTAACGCCTATGAGCGAGCCCATAGAGCCCCACTCGGACAAAATGATATAAACGAGAACGCAAATCAACAGCGCGAGAGCTATGAAGATATACCACCACGCTTCGCAGGGCAGTGCAAAAGTGAAAAGCCCCATAGTCGAAGCAATACCCTTACCTCCCTTGAACTTCATCGTTACCGGAAATATGTGCCCGATTATAACAAAAAGTCCGAAAAAGTAACGTGCAAAATCCGCTACCGAAATTTGCGTTCCCGCAAAAACGTAATCTTTAAACAGAAGCCAGCCGACAAGCACCGGCACGCCGCCTTTTATTGTATCGCAGAAGAAGTTGACCGCTCCGACTTTAAGCCCGAACGAACGGGTCATATTCATAGTGCCCGGATTGCCGCTTCCTACGGTGCGTATATCCTTTTTTTTGATACGGGATATGATTACGGCAAAATTGAAGCAGCCCACAAAATAGCAAACCACTGCCGCAACCAAAAACCAGTACCAGCTTTCGGAAATAATAAAATCTTTCATTAATTGCTCTTCTTCTCTCTGGTCAGAATTTTTATCGGCGTGCCCGAAAAATCAAACGACTTACGCAAAGTATTTTCTAAAAATCTCTGGTATGAAAAATGCAATAAATCAACGCTGTTTACAAACAGCACGATGGCAGGCGGGGCAACGGACACTTGCGAAGAATAATAAACCTTCAACCGCCTTCCGTTGTACGACGGCGGTTCGTTCGCTCTGACCGCGTCCGAAATTACGTCGTTAAGAATACCCGTAGGTATTCTGTAATTGGAATGTGCGTAAACCTCGTCTACAAGCGAAAGTATCTTTTCTGCACGCTGACCTGTTTTGGCTGAGATATAAATAGATTTAAAATAATCCATAAACTTCAAATCTTCTTTAAGCTTAGCCTCGAACTTGTTTATGGTATTGGTGTCTTTTTCAATTAAATCCCACTTGTTCATTACAACGACCGAAGGCTTGCCCGCCTCGTGAACGTAGCCGATAATTTTGGTATCCTGTTCGGTCAAGCCGTCAGCGCTGTCTACAACGAGCAGACAAACATCAGCACGCCGCACCGCGTCGAAGGCGCGCATTACCGAGTAATATTCGACGTCGTCCTCCACCTTGCTCTTTTTGCGGATACCCGCAGTGTCGATAATAGTATAATTTTTATCGCCGTATTTAAACTTGGTATCAATAGCGTCGCGCGTGGTTCCCGCGATGTCGGTTACTATCAAGCGTTCGAAGCCGAGCAACCTGTTTACAAGGCTCGATTTGCCTGCGTTGGGTTTTCCCACGACCGCAATCTTTATACTGTCGTCCTCGACGGCTTCGACCTTTTCAAACCAGCTTACCGCCTCATCCAAAACGTCGCCAAGCCCCGTTCCGTGCTCTGCGGAAACGGGATAAGGCTCGCCGAGCCCCAAAGAATAGAACTCGAAAATCTTTTCCTCGGAGTACTCGTCGATTTTGTTTACTACCAAAATGACGGGCTTTTTACTGCGTCTGAGCATATCGGCGACGTCGTAATCGGAAGTCGTCAGCCCCTCTTTTCCATCTACGAAAAAGAGAATGACCTGCGCGGTATCGATTGCAACCTCCGCCTGTTTTTTTATCTCTTTCCACATAACGTCTTCCGAACGCATTTCAATGCCTCCGGTATCGACCATAGAGAACGCCTTGCCGCGCCACTCGGAATCGGCGTAAAGCCTGTCGCGGGTAACGCCCGGTCTGTCCTCCGTTATTGAAATTTTTCTGCCGGCAATTTTATTGAAAAAAGTACTTTTGCCCACGTTGGGTCTGCCGACAATCGCTATAAGCGGATTAGCCATAATTTTATCCGTTCTTCTTTTTTATTTTCTTTTGGGGTAAATCGTTGTAAATAGCAGTGAACAATCCGTAAAGGAAATCCTTATCGTCGGTATTATCAACAAAAAGCATCGGCTTTGCCCCGTCGTAAGGAATCTGTTCTTCGGCACCGGACAAATACTCTCTTGCGGACGGAACGGGTTTTATCAAAAGCCTGTCATCGTAAATACCGCCTGCGAGCCTGTCCCTGAAATATAACAGATACTCACCCATCATAGGGCGTAATGCTATTCCGTCAAGGTCTTTAAGCTGTTCGCAAATGTAATTAAAATATTGCTTACTCGTTGCCATTTAACATTTTACCAGGCAGTCGAAAAGTTCGTCCTGCTTTTTATTTATTACTATTTTTTTGCCTTTTAAAAGCTTTTTAAGCTGTTTAACGGTCATATCGTCTAAAAACACTTCCTCGAATTCTTTAAGCGTGTTTGAAGGAATTACCGCAACGTCAAAGCTTTCCGCATTGCTCTTCAACGCTTCTGCTATATCGCCGCCCGTTAAAAGCCCCGTACAGGTAACCGTCTGACCGAAAAATTTATTTTCTACCGCCAGTGCGAAAGCGTGCAGATTTTTAACGTTTGCGTTTGCAAGAGCACACATTTTATCAACGGTATTCTTTGCGCTGACCCCCGTTATAACCGCAACCCGCTTTTGCGTTTTCAACGTCGTTTTATATACGCTGTCTGTAAATTCGGAAATGAACTTACTCGTCATTCCTATGCCGTTTTCAATCTGCGAAAAATTGCCGTAAAATTCCGCAGGTTTAAATTCCTTTCCGCTCCTTACGAAATATTCGTCCGCAGGCAACAAAAAGCTTACGCCGAATTCGCCGTTAAGCTTATCGCACAAATCGAGAATTGCCGCCGCGCCCTCTGCGGTAATATCGGGAATAGCCGTAAGGTTTTCACGGTGCTTTGTGAGCCCCGTCGGAACCACGGCAACGTCCGCAATATACGGATACATCTCAAATAATTTTCTTGCGGTGTATTCAAGGTTTTCGCCGTCGTTTAATCCGGGCACGATAACCGCCTGACAGTGAACGGTAATTTTTGCGTCGGTCAGCATTTTTAACTGCTCGCCTATTTTACCTGCAAAACGGTTGCCCATAAGCTTGCAACGCAACTCCCCGTCCATTGTGTGTACGGAAACGTACAACGGCGACAAATGCAGTCTTATAATCCTGTCAATATCTTCGTCGCTCACGTTTGTAAGGGTTACGAAATTACCGCACATAAAGCTCATGGTATAATCGTCATCCTTGACGTAAAGGCTTTCGCGCATACCTTCGCCCATCTGGTCGACGAAACAAAAAATGCATTTGTTGCGGCAAGTTCTGATTTTATCGTTTTGCTTAAAAGTCAGATTTAAACTTTCGTCCTCGGGCTTGTCAACTTTAACTGTGCGCTTTATTCCGTCGGGTGAAATCACGCTTACGGTGAAGGACGGCTTGCTGTCGTAAAACAGATAATCTAACGTATCCTCTGCGGTAAAGCCGTCAAAAGCGGTAATTTTATCACCCTTTTTAAATTTATATTTTTTGGCAAGCGCGCCCTTTGCTTTAGCAATTTCAAGCATACGTCAATTATAGAATATTAACAAAAATTTGTAAAGAAAAATCCCCGACAAAAGTCGGGGATTAACCGATTAATTAAAATACGGTTGAAATCATACCGAATACTACGCCGAGCGCGAAGATAACCAGTGCTACCCAGTAAAAAATCTTCCAGCCCTTTGATTTTCCTCTTACAAAGCCGTATGCAGGCAAACCGATTGCAATTATAATTGCAATGTTTCCGAGTAAGGTAATAATGCTTACCGCCTGGCTGAGAACGCCCGCGGTTTCAGAGGAAATGCTGCCGACAAATCTTATAATAAGATTTAAAACGCCGCTGCATATGTACAGTATCGCGGCTATAGCCATACCCCAGAACGCACAAAATTTAGTTAAATCAACTTTTTCTCTATAAGCTTTATTTCTCTTTGCCATAAATATCTCCTTAACTATTGATTTATTTTATTATATCAAGCCGTTTTTATTTTTGCAAGCAATTAGGCGTACCTTACAATTTTTTTAGTTTATTAAGCACGCCTGTAAAGTAATCGGGAAGCGGCGCTTCGAACGTCATCTGCTCCCCTGTTGCGGGGTGAGCAAGCGAAAGTCTGAACGCGTGCAAAAGCTGACCGCCCAGCTTGAATTTTTGCTTCTTTACTCCGTATACGGTATCGCCGACTACGGGATGCCCCAAATACTTTGCATGCACGCGTATCTGGTGTGTTCTGCCCGTCCGCAAATCGAAACGGCAAAGGGTAAAGCCTTCATACCTTTCCAAAACGGTGAAGTCGGTTATTGCAAGCTTGCCCTTATCAGGAGGAACTACAGCCATTTTAATCCTGTCCTGCGGACTTCTGCCAATGTACGTTGTTACCGTACCGCTGTCCTCTTTTAAATTGCCCTCCAAAAGAGCGAGATACGTTCTTTTGCAGGTTTTTTCGGCAATCTGCCCGGAAAGATTTAAATGAGCTTTATCGTTTTTAGCAACGACCAGTAGTCCCGAAGTGTCTTTATCTATCCTGTGAACTATACCCGGTCTTATCACGCCGTTTATACCGCTTAAACTGTCAAGACGGTATAAAAGCGCGTTGACAAGAGTTCCGTCCGTATTGCCGTTGCCCATATGCACGGTCATACCCTGAGGCTTGTTTACGACAGCTAAATCTTTGTCTTCGTAAACAATTTCTATTGCAATATCTTCGGGCTTGACGGAACATTCCGATGCAGGCGGAAGGCTAACTTCTATCTTATCGCCGCCGTTGATTTCCTGCGACGGTTTAGCCGTTTTGCCGTTTATCGATACAAAACCGCCGTCAATGAGTTTTTTTACCGCCGAACGCGTTTTATCAAGTTTTTCGCAAAGAAAAACGTCCGCGCGCTGGCAGACGCTTTCTGCGGTGAATTGCAGTTTATCCATTTTCGCCCTTATCCTGCTCTTCGGGTTTTTCCGACGGGCTTTCCTGCCGCTTTTTTTCCTCTTCCTCTTCTTTACGCTTTGCCTGCGCAAGCCGTGCCGACTTTGTAAGAGGGAACACAGCCCACTCGTTTAAAAACAGCAAATCGATTACGGCGAGTATCGCGCCAATCACTATCCAGAAATCGGCAAAATTGCACGAAACCATATTTCCGAACATATTCAGCCCTATGAAGTCGCGCACTTCCTGAAAGGCAATTCTGTCTATAAGATTGCCTACGGCGCCGGCAACAACCATTGAAACCGCAAGCTTTAAAACAATAAACCTTTCAGGCAAAATAACGAAAAGCCCGACGAGAAGAATGAGCATTATAAAGGTTACTATTATTAAAAATATCTGTCCCCAAGCGGCTTCGGCAAGAAAACTGAAAGCACACCCCGGATTTCTGCTGCCGCTTTCCACCTCTATAAAGTTGCGGATAATGACAAAGCTCCAGCCGTAACGCTCTTCAAAAATTTTCGTAAGCAAATCTATAAGAACGAGCACAACGCAAACGGCGATTAAAACTATGCTCTTCCAGCCGATATGAACTTTAATTTTCTTTAATTTTTCAAGCATAGCTATATCATATATC
>JAIDOO010000153.1 GCA_029063275.1 Clostridia bacterium | reverse complement strand
ATATGTGTCGGCATTTCTCCATCATTGAGTTTTTTCAATAGTGCCATGAACTCATCGTTGATGCAAGTATATACCCACTTATCCCAAACCACATCAGCTTTGATTCCGTCCACAAGTTCAATATCGGGACTGTCAATTAGTCTATGCCAATTGAGAAATTTGATATACTGGCTACCTTCCTTATTACGGAAACGAGTTGCTATTATTTCATCAAATACTCCGCTATTCGTCAGTTTGACAATTTTATCCGCCAAGATGTGGGTCTGCTCATAACGGTTAAATCCATTTTGAATATCAACAACAATTAAAATGTTTTTCATAAACACACCTATTTGTTTTTATAGTTAAAAATAATTGTACCTATTGCTACAACCAACATTGCTCCAAACAACACCCAATTTATCCAACTGAACTCCCCTTTTACAAGGTCCCATATTGTCTTATACAATGACGATGCAGAGAAAATTGCCAAAAACAGGTCGGCTATCAGCTTGTTCTTCTTTCTTCTATCTTGGTAGTGCGCCTCTTTGATTTTCTTTTGCGTATTAATTTGGCTTGCTACTGATTTATATAATTGCTTTACTTCTGAAGTTATGACTACTTGATTCAAAACTTTTTTATAAAGCGTATTCATATTTGCGCTTATATCATTTTCAAGTTCAGCTTGTGAATACTCAATAAGACTTGCCAACCTTTGCAAACTTTCCATTGAGCAGTCTACGTTTTTGTTGATGTTATCCATTGAATTGTCAGCTATAAACCATCTTGACTGGACATATAATTCTGCTTTTAGAAGCACGGAAATAATCGGGTCTTCTGCTATCTCTTCATAGGTTTGTAAGTCCTTCTTGACTTCGACTGCTACAGCAGACCACGAATAATATGACGGTGTATCGCCAATTTTTAATGTGGTCGCCGAATCCTCACATTCAGTTTCATTTATTGTCTTATTGATAATTGCCCATTCGTTCTTATCAGTTGCTTTGCTGAACACTGTTGAACGCATAAGGTGGTTGAATTCGTTTTTTGTAAGTTCATTTTCCTTAATCAGATAAACAGTCAACACATAAGACAGCCCGTCCGCTTTATATGTTTTTGAACCCGAATATTTTCTTGTATGCTGTATTTTTCTCCTCTTTGCTCCATCTGCAACGATATGCCAACAAATTTCCCGAAATGTCAGCATTAATTGCTCTTCTTCAGGCATAACGTCTTCACCGTTAAACCGATTCAAAATCGTTGATTGAGTTATCTTCTTTTGGTAATTTGCAATAAGAGCCTTGCTGTATTTATAAATAGATGGGTCTGTATTTTTCAATGCCTTGCCATCAAAATCCGCCAACACAAAAACCCCTACTCCGTTTGCCAGAACATAGCATTTCAAGTTCGGCATAATGTTAGCGATGCAGATGGCGGAATCTGCAAGTTTGTTATTTTTATACTTTATACCCGTTATTGTTTTTCCCAAGCTCTTTAATTCAATATTTTCTTCAATTGTGATTTCGTGCTTTTTGCACTCTAATGTGAGCTTCTCATTAAAAATCTTGGCAAACGCCAAATTTTTAGAATTGTTAATACTTAAGCAGTCATAAAAAACACAACCTAAATCAAACGGAATAATATGTATTTGTTCAATTCCTGCATTTGTCATTTGCTTTCCTTTTCCCTATCTATCAGCATTTGTGCTAATTTTATCGCTTGTTGTTTAGCCATCTCAATGCGGTTCTCCGTTTCGGTTGCGGTGCTTACATCCAACCCATAAGCAGACACCATTTCAAAATCCTTTATCCCAAAGAATATCGTTAACGCCTTAAGGTACGGAGCCGCTTGCTCCATTATGTGTCCGTCTGGGATATTCATTCCCCTGGTAGTAATATAAACCATTTTGTCTGCTTTACAAACGCCAACAGAGTTTCCGTCCTCGGTATTTATAAAAGTGAATCCCGCGACAGCTATATTCTCAAAATAAGTTTTGAGTTTAGCAGGAAAACTCATATCCCAAAACGGCGCGGCTATCACTATCAAATCCGCCGAAGCAAACTGCTTGGCATAATCGAACAACGGGTCATCCATCTTTTGATCATCAAGCAGTTGCCTACGGTTTTTATATTCTTTTAACCCTAACGGTACCATGGACGTTTCGTCCACTACGACAGTTTCAACCGTGAACAGATTGCTTTTCTGCAATTCTTGTATCATCGCAGTGGCAATTTTTTTTGTTCTGGACTCACTTGCTTTTATGCATGAGTCTACAAATAAAATTTTTTTCATTGTTTTTATTATAGACTATTTGAAGTAAAAAATCAATTGAATTACCGTCCGCTTTTGTTAAATAGCATTATAAGGTTCTACTACCCGTTTAGTGTTTCAGTCGACTAATTATTCATCATTTAAAGCATAAGTTTTCAAGAAACTACGTTTCGGATTTTATCAACTTAGGCGTAAAAAATCCCTCTTACGATTAATTGATAAACAGCCGATTGCATACCCAGGTCAAGTGATTAACTTGACCTTGATTTTTTAAGCCCCGTGTAAGTTCAAGCTCTTTT
Source organism: Clostridia bacterium (assembly GCA_029063275.1). Taxonomy (GTDB): domain Bacteria; phylum Bacillota; class Clostridia; order Christensenellales; family Borkfalkiaceae; genus Coproplasma. The sequence continues at coordinate 6,467 of JAIDOO010000153.1, read as the reverse complement.
TACGGACTGCCGTTTACAAGTAAACCCCTCAACTCGTCATAAGTTAATTTTTAGCATTGTTAACTTTGTATCGTAACCACACCGCATTGCCGCCTAAATTCTGCACGTCCTTAAGCGTAAATGAGATTGCCGCGTTTTTTGAATTATCCGTGCGCTTGAATACGGTTACTTGCCGTTCTCCGTCTGCCGCAGGCGCAAGTACAAGACTTAATTCATCAATCATACCTGCGTCCGCAAACGCCCAATCTATGTAGCCTCCGCCCGCGATTACAAGCCTTTTTATGCCGAATAATTCGTAAAGTTTTTTCATTGTAACCTCGCAGTCCAAATCCGATTGCCCTGCGAATATATACGAAATGCCGAGCCTTTTAAGGTACGAAAGATATTTGTCAGACACCTCTTTGGTAAGTACTTCGATAATGTGTTGCTTTAAGCCGTGCCTTTCAAGGAAACTTTGAGAATAAGCGAGTTTGCCGCGTCTGTCTATTGCAATAACATACTTATCTTCCGTATGCGGTGCAATATAATCATTACGGGCAATGTGCGACGATTTCGGCAAATCGGAAACGTATCCGTCGCAAAAATCAAGCATAGTTGTCGTGCCGTATAAAATTGCATTACTGTCAAAGGTTGCGCGCAACTTCCCGTACTGTTCCCTTGCCGCAGTCGTTTCGGGCGCGTACATATAGTTGCCTACGATAGCGCCGTCTAATGCGCTGAATATATGGCATACAGTATAAGGTCTGTTCATCATAACTCCTCCTATTAAAAACGTAAAGACACAAGCAAAACAAGGCGAGTGCGTATTTGTTGCAGGCGTGTACACAGAAGTACACAACCAAAACAAAACGTTAACTCAACGCAGTATTGCGACGTATATATGCTTTTTTATTTATGTCCGCCGAATACGGCTGATATTGGCATATTATTTAGTGCTATATCAATTTCGCTTATTTCTTTTTCAGTAAGCAAGACTTCCGCCGCCTTTGCGTTCTCTTTCATTCGTTCCATTTTAGTCGTTCCCGGTATGGGCACAATATACGGCTTTTTACCGAGTAGCCAAGCAAGCGAGATTTGCGCCGTTGTTGTATTACGTTTAGCCGCTATATTTTTCAAAAGACATATAAGCTCTGCGTTCTGTACGAATGCTTCTTTTTGAAATTGCGGCATTTCTCCGCGATAGTCTTTATTGCTGTCAAACCTTGTTTCCGCATTGTATTTTGCAGACAAAAAACCGTTGGCAAGCGGACTGAAAGCCACAAAGCCGATATTCAGTTCTTCCAATACAGGGAACATCTTTTCATAATCTCTGTACATCATCGAGTATCTGTTCTGAATTGCCGTAACAGGACACACCGCGTGGACTTTACGCAAATATTCTTCGTCCGCTTCCGAAACGCCCCAATGCGCAATTTTACCCTCTTTGATAAGCTGTGCCATAACTAACGCCACTTCTTCGGCAGGTATTTGTCTGTCGATACGGTGCTGATAATACAAGTCGATACGCTCAACACCCAATTTTTTCAAACTTCTTTCGACTGATTTTTTTATGGTTTTGGGACGGCTGTCGCAGGTAAGGGAACGCCCTTCGTGCTTAATTCCGAACTTTGTTGCAATCTTCACTTTGCCCTTGAAAGGCGCAAGAGCTTCCCCTACTATTTCCTCATTATTAGAGTTTTCTCCGATATAGCACTCTGCCGTGTCAAAAAACGCATAACCCGTACTCGCAGCTTCACGCAAAAGCTTAATAGCTTCACTCTTTCCCATAGGCTCGCCGTATGCGTGGGATATTCCCATACAACCGAATCCGACTGCGGAAACCCGTAAATTTTTCCCCAATATTCTTGTTCGCATAGTCTTTATTTTAGTTTTGCCCCAACGGAAAACGCTTTGCCTACTTTCTTGCCCATCGTAAAATATGAGCGGCTTGCGGGGTCGTAGGAAATGGGATTGAGCTTGTTCAAGTCCACGTTACAACTATCGTCCAACACTTTTTCGTCCGCAATTGCGCTTACGATTTGTCCGTATACACAACCCGACTTTTCGTCTATATAATCAAGCTTACATTCAAGCGTAAGCGGCAATTCTTCAATAACGGGCGCGTCCACACGAATGCTTTTCGTTAATTTAAATCCCGACTTTTCTATCTTTTTCTTTTCAGTATGCGCCGAAACCAAGCCGACGTAATCGGCGGGAATCATATTCGCTTCGTCCGCAATCGCAACGGTAAAAGCTTTTCTTGCGCGAATGTTTGCAACCGTCTTATGCCCCTCGCTCAAATAGAGCGCAACCGTATTCATCTCACAAAGCGTTCCCCAAGCCGCGTTCATGGCGTCCGCGCTTCCGTCCTCGTTGTAGGTGCCGATAATAAGCACTGGCATAGGCATAATATAGGGCTTTGTTCCTAAATTCTTTTTCATTGTTTAATTCTCCTTATTTATTTCTTTGCTACCGTTATCGTGCCGCTGTAATTTGCAAGCACGCTCAGATTGCCCGTTATTTTTCCGATTGGCACAACCGGAACAACAGTCTGCGTTCTGCTTGCTTTATAAATCATAGCTATGCTGGGACCCGGTTCCCAATAGGCAAGCGAACCAAGCTCGTAGCTCATCTGCGGCGGCTCGTCATCGAAATATGAAAAACTTCGGGGCAAATCAAACGCTCTTGCAAAATCAGGCGCAGGATGCCAAGTCGGTACAGTAAGCGGTAACATATCCGCAACCGCTCTCGCCGTTTTGTTGTCAAAGAGTACGGCGTTAAGAACTTGGTTGCCTGCCGTTATCGTAATTTCAACGTAAACGGATGAAGCATTGTATTTCTCTCCGTCTACAGGAATTGTACTGCCTTGATAATTATCATTGCCTGCTATCGAGGAATTTCCGCCTGAAGGCGAGGTATCTCCGCTATCCATACACGCGGCAAATGAAACTGTAGTAATCAAAATTATACCAAGGCATAAAAGTAATGCTATTTTCATTTTCATAATCGTTTCCCTTTAAAGTTTTCAAGCGACAAAACCAAGGCTTTGCAACCAAGTTATTACTGTGGATTGCGACGCGTTTGAATAAAAACGTGTTCCCTGTTGCCAATTTCCCGTGCCTGCCATTTGCGCGAGTAAAATTCCGCTCTGTCCGATAGGCGAACTTGCCGCCGTGCAAAACGGTATTACCGTTTTACCAGTAAAGTCGTTATTCTTAATAAAGTTGTTCACCGGCCACGCCGCTATGCCCCACCAAATGGGATAGCCGATAAATACCGTGTCATAAGTATCCCAATTTTCTACAGAGGAAGATACTAACGCTATATCCCTCAATTCCTCGTCAAGATATTCCTGATAAACACGGCTGGCGTGATTATTATAATTCAGGTCGGAAGTTGAATAGGGATTTACCGGCATAAGTTCAAACAAATCGCCGACAGTTGCGGTTGCAATATATTCAGCGACTGCTTCAGTATGATTTTGAGCCGAGAAAAAAACTACAAGAATATTGTTTTCCGTAGGTTGTTCGGGTACTTCGGGTGTTTCGGGCGTTTTAATTAACCCCAACCCGTCAAGCCAGCTTTCTATACTGCTGTCGTTGCGACCTGTAAATCTTCTGCCCTCAACAATATTTGCGCCAGCCGCGTTACTGCGTATATCCGCTGTGCTTTCTGAAATCGGACTAGTGCCGCTTGTGCAGAACGTGTAAACGGTTTTTCCGTTTAAGTCATAGTAATTCAGGAAGCTTAAAACAGCCATAGGCGCGGTATGCCACCAAATCGGGAAACCTAAAATGACTGTATCATATTGCGCCATAACTTCATCCGTCAAATACACGGCAAGTTCGGGGCGCGCGTTTGCCTCCATTTCCTCCTTTGCAACCTCCGTTGTCGGTGTATAAGCGTCGGGATACGGTTCTTTGCGCTCAATTTCAAAAACGTCTGCACCGGTTAATTCTTGTATCGTTTCCGCAACGCCTTGCGTTGTGTTGGTTTTTGAAAAATACGCTACAAGAATATTGCTTGTTGCCGTAAACGAGTTATCAATATTTGCACCGACAGGACGGGTATAATCGTCGGGTTCAGGATTGTTTCCGCCCCGCTCACTGCAAGCCGTTACCGACAGCATTAAAAGTACGCCCATAACTACACAAATAAATGCTTTTAAAAGTTTTTTCATATCAGTCCTCCGATTAATTTTTCGATTACCAATTCTTTTTATCCTTTTTATGGTCGTGGTTTTGTTTACGCTCCTCTACCATTTTGACGAACCATTCCACCATATTGGGGTCGGTGTGAGAGAAAAACGAGCTTTGCTTTTTATCAAGGCTTGCCATCACAGCCATATCCCCGTCAGTAAGCTCAAAATCAAACACGTCAAGGTTTTGTTCCATTCTTTCAATATGCACGGATTTAGGGATAACAACTATTCCCCTCTGCAACTCCCAACGAAGTATTACCTGCGCTACCGACTTATTGTATTTGGCGGCGATTTTTGCAATAGTTTCGTTTGTAAACAGTCCGCCCCTGCCCTCGCCGAACGGCGCCCAAGCTTCGATTTGTATATCGTATTTTTGCATCCATTTCTGCGCTTCTATCTGTTGGTTGAACGGGTGCGTTTCCACTTGGTTTACCATAGGCTTGATTCTTGCAAAGGAAGCAAGGTCTACCATTCTGTCGGGGTAAAAGTTCGATATCCCTATTGCTTTGATTTTCCCCTCCGCATAGATATCTTCCAATGCACGCCACGCGCCGTAATAATCGCCGAACGGCTGATGCAAAAGCACAAGGTCGATATAGTTGACTTTGAGTTTGAGCATTGACTCACATACCGATTTTCTTGTCTGTTCGTAACCGTAATGCTCTATCCATATCTTTGTGGTTATAAAAATTTCTTCGCGGGGAATTCCCGATTTCGCTATTGCGTTACCTACTTCTTCCTCATTGAAATAGCTCTGCGCAGTATCAATATGGCGGTAGCCGACTTTCAAGGCGTCGAGAACACATCTCTCACATTCGTCTTTACTTACCTGATACACGCCATAACCAAGCTGAGGCATTTTTACACCGTTGTGTAAAGTAATATAATTCATATTCAGTTCCTCCAAAATTTCTTTATTACGTTAAAAGTATAACACTGCCGTATTCAAAACGGAATTTCAAGTTTGTTTATCGCATTAACTTTGAGTAAATACAAAAAGACAGGCGGTTTTATGCCGTCTGTCTTTATTTTCAGTATGATTATTTTTATCTTCTGTTGATTTTAATCAGCGTATTTACAAATTCTTTTACTTGCTTTGTAGGCGTGGGCGAATACAAAATGCCAAACGGTATACGGTATTCCCAATCCGCGTGAACGATTTTTAAAAGCGGGTGAACGTCCTCCCAGCCTTCAACCGTAATTATAGGTACGTTCTCTTGCACTGCCCTGTTATAAGCACCCAGATTAAACATTTCAAATTCTTCAACCGTTACGCCGTTTGCCGTTAAATCTTCCCTAAGCTCGTCTATGTGCTTGTTCCAATTTTTGCGGATAAGCAATACCTTTTGCCCTTTCAAATCTGCAATTTCTATTTTCGGCTTCATGCTAAGCGGGTGCGTTAAGGGAATAGCAAACAAAATCTGTTTATCATACAGATGAGCGGCATCGCAACCCCGCTCTTCTAAAAACTTATCGTCGTATAATCCTCCCACTATATCAATGTGCTTGCCGAGGTTTTTAAGTATTTCAACCGAATTTGCAGGCGTGTTTTCAAATGGTACAAGCTCTATTTTTAAGTGCGAATTAAACTTTTGAACTTCCGCCCATACGTCCAACAAAAATTTGGCTGGCGTCATGATCGAGGTGCCGATACGAATTGATTGAAACCTATCCTTGTTGTCTATATCTCTCGCCTTTTCAATTGCGCGTTCAGAGTAATCTATAATATATTTTGCGTCCTGCAAAAAACTTTTACCGGCTTCGGTGAGTTGCAAGCCTTGATTTGTTCTTGCAAATAAAGTTATACCCAGTCTGTCTTCCAGTGCGTTTATCTGCTTCATAACGGCGGGCGGCGTGATAAACAGCGCGTCTGCGGCTTTTGTAAAGCTACCGTTTTCGACCACAGAAATAAATGTTGTCAGTTGCGGATTGTACATACTCAACCTCCGTCGCATAGTATTTACTTTGGGTAAAATCAATATAGCAAAAAATTAAAGTAAAATCAAGTTTATCTTTACTTATAAAATCATCCTTAATGCTTCCATAAAAGAATGTTGTTCATAGTCTTGCTTATCCGTAACACAAAAAATAAGCACCTACTTTCCTTTTGGATTGTAAATGCTTATTTTATTAATAACGTCTCAATTTTGCCCAAATTAACTCATCAAGTACGCAAGCAATAAAGATACGCCGCCAAGCGGAACGCTTGCTTGATTAGTGATTAAGCCAATCAAGTTGCAACGCAATAAAGATACGTAGTCAAACGGAACGTTTATTACTCGAATTT
>JAIDOO010000152.1 GCA_029063275.1 Clostridia bacterium | reverse complement strand
GGATATAGATATGTATCTCAGAATAGAAACCGAGCTGTATTTAAAGAGACTGATAGTCGGCGGGCTCGAAAGGGTTTACGAAGTGGGCAGAATTTTCCGCAACGAGGGAATGGACGCTTTCCACAACCCTGAGTTTACTTCGATAGAGGTATATCAGGCATACTGTGATTATCACGCAATGATGGAGCTCGTCGAAGAAATGTACAAGACGGTTGCCCTCAATGTATGCGGGACGACCGATATTACCTATCAGGGTACCGAAATCCACCTCGGCGGCAAGTGGGAAAAGCTCACTATGAAAGAGGCGGTAAAAAAATACTGCGGCGCGGATTACGACAGCTGGAAAACGGACGCGGACGCCCGCGCCTGCGCGAAGAAGCTGAATTGCGAAGTCAAGGAAGGCGAAGCCGCTACCAAGGGGCACGTTCTTATCGCCCTCTTCGATACGTTCTGCGAGGACAAGCTTATACAGCCCACATTCATTTACGATTATCCCGTAGAGAATTCCCCGCTTGCAAAGCGCAAAGCGGACGACCCTGCGTTTACCCAGAGGTTTGAGTACTTCATATGTGCGCACGAATTCGGAAACGCCTTTTCCGAGCTGAACGACCCCATCGACCAGAAACAGAGATTTGTAAAGCAGGTCGAGGAAAAACGCGCGCAGGAAAAGGGCTGTAATGCTCAGATTGACGAGGACTTTATTACCGCATTGGAATACGGACTTCCCCCCACGGGCGGACTGGGCTTCGGCGTGGACAGGCTGGTTATGCTTCTTACCGACAGCTCTACTATCCGCGACGTACTTTTATTCCCTACGATGAAACCTAAAAAATAATCAAGAGGTTTTTTATGTACGATTATTTGATTTACAGCCGTCTGAAAAAGGCGGGCGTTGCACAGAAAACTTTTCATATCCCCGGGCATAAGGACAGGGGCGAATTCAAAAAGCTTTTCCCCGTATCTATGCTGGACGTAACCGAGCTTCCCTACTCGGACAATCTCCATAACCCCGACGGGGTAATCGCCTCGGCACAGCGCGACATAGCTGAAATTCTGGGCGCGGGCGCAAGCTTTATCACCACCGACGGAAGCTCGAGCGGAGTGTATGCTATGCTTTACGCCGCCGCACAAAGGGGCAACAAGATTATCGTTTTGCGCAACTCCCATCAGAGCGTGTGGACGGGTTGCAGGCTTATGGGCTTAGAACCCCTTATCGTGCAGGGCGAAGAGGTTGAGGGCATACTCGCTTTCCCCGATTTGGAGTTGATCGAAGGGCTTCTCGCCGCAGACGAAAAAATCGCGGGCGTTCTGGTTACTTCACCCGATTACTACGGCAATATAGCGCCCCTTGACAGACTTTCGGAAATTACGAAAAATTATAACCGCCTGCTCCTTGTGGACGAGGCGCACGGCGCGCATCTCGCTTTCGGCGATAAAAAGGGCTATGCAGGTCTTTATGCCGACGCGTGGGTGGACGGCGCGCATAAGTCCCTGCCCACGCTTACGCAGGGCGCAATCGTCAGCGTAAACAACTCTGAAATTTATCCCCTTATCGAAGAGGGTATCAATATGTTCCGCACCACTTCGCCAAGCTATCCTATTATGGCTTCGGTTGAATACGGCGTCAAGTATCTTGCAAACAACCCCGCAAAGGTGCAGACCGCGAAGCTTGCGGCAGAAACCTTTGTCAAGGAATGTGCGGGGAGCTTGCCCGTTGTCGTAAAGGACGACTGGACGAAACTTCTGATAGACTTTAAACCCCTGGATATATCCGCTGAAACCGCGCTTTCGCTCCTTGAAAAGAAGGGAACCTATGCCGAGCTTTGCGACGGCAGATATATCCTCTTCTACCTCTCGCCGATGGTCGAGCTTAACGAACTGCGCGATCTTAAAAGGAAGCTTATGTCCGTAATAGATAATAAAAAGCTTGCGGGCACCTTTAAGGACAAGCCTCCCATTCCCTCGGCTGACCGCTCGTACAGCTTTCAGTATGCACTGAAAAAGCCTTACGAGCTTGTTGACCTCGAGGACGCGGCGGGCAGAATGTGCGCTAAAAACGCGGGAGTAAATCCCCCCTGTATCCCCGTGATAGTCGCGGGCGAAATTATCACCGTCGCGGCGGTAAAAACGCTTATGGCGGCAAAACACACCTTCGGAATGTACGGCGGAAAAGTGTTTGTGGTTAAAAGATAATGAAAGGTAAATTTATTGCTTTCGAGGGGTGCGAGGGCGCGGGAAAAAGCACGCAGATAAAATTGCTTGCGGCTTATCTTGACAAATCGGACGTGCCATATGTCGTAACGAGAGAGCCGGGCGGAAGCGTTATCGCGGAAAAAATCCGCAACCTGGTGCTTGACGGAAAAAACAAAAATATGAGCGACGAGTGCGAGGCGCTTCTTTACGCCGCCGCGCGCGAACAGCATTTGAGCGATATTATAATCCCCGCTTTAAACGCGGGCAAAACAGTTATATGCGACAGATACGTCCACTCCTCGCTCGCCTATCAGGGCTATGCGAGAGGCTTGGGGCTTGAATATGTCCGCGCGATAAATTTTCGGGTTATGCTGGACTATATGCCCGACCTAACTCTGTTTTTGGACATTGCGCCCGATGACGCGTTCAGCCGCAAGCACGGCGCGGACAAGGACGACAGGATGGAACAGCAGGGGCTGGAATTCCACCGCCGCGTATACGAGGGCTATAAGCTCTGTTTAAAAAGCGACAAAAACTTTTGCGCCGTGGATTGCCGCGGCAATAAAGAGCAGACGCATGCAAATATTATACGGCTGTTAAAAGACAAAGGTATCATAAATTAAGTGAAAAAGTTGATTTCGGGAACAACGGCATATTCGGTTTTTTTAAACGATTTGAAAAGCGGAACGCTTTCGCACGCGTATATGCTTGACTTTGCCGACCCCGAAAACTTACGCGCGGTTTTAAAACTGTTCGCGCTTGAATTTTTCGGACTTGACGAAAACTCTGCCGACGGCAAAAGACTTTTGGGCGGAAGTCTTGCAGATTGCAGGATATACCCCGACGAAGGCAAAAAAATCGCCGCAGACGGCATAGCCGAAATTCTTGACGAAAGCTCGATGAAGCCCGTCGAACGGGATAAAAAGCTGTTTGTAATCTGCGGCTTCGAGCAGGCTTCCGCATTGCTTCAGAATAAGCTGTTAAAGACGCTGGAAGAGCCTAACGAGGGTGTTTACTTCCTTTTGGGTGTAACTAACCTTGCTCCCGTTTTGGACACCGTAAAATCGCGTGTAAAAAAGCTGACAGTTCCGCCCTTTTCGGAAGAGGAAATTTTTTCCGCTCTTCAACGCGCGGGAGATAATCCGCTCAATGCGGACGCGGCTAAAAGTTGCGGGGGGATTTTAGGCACGGCGCAGAATATGGTGCGCGGCGGCTGGTTTAAAGAAGTGGTTTCCGCCGCACGCGAAATCTGCACCGTTACGGACGTAAAGGACATAGGCGCCGTTGCAATAAAGCACGGCGATACAAAATACAAAACCGAGCTTTTGACCCAGACGGGTATAATTTTTCATACCGCTTTGGTCAATAAATTAAACGGCGGCGAGGACGAGGTTTCAAAGCTTTGGACGATTCCCGCGCTGATATATGCGCAGGAAAGCCTTTCAAAGGCTTGCGCCGACGTAAAGTTCAACGCATTTTTTCAGGGCCTTTTATACGACTTTATGTTGAGGCTTACAGAGGAGAATAACAAATGGTTAAAGTTACGGCAGTAAACTTTAAAGAGGGCGGAAAAGTCTACTACTTTGCGCCCGGTAAAGAGCAATACGAAAAGGGCGCGGGCGTAATAGTCGAAACCTCCGCAGGCAAGGAATATGCCACGGTGGTTGTGCCCGTCTGCGAGGTCGAGGACGACAAAATCGTTTCGCCCTTAAAGCCCGTTCTTCGCGTGGCTAACGCAAAGGATAAAGAAATATTAAAAAAGAACGCCGAAAGAAAGCCCGAGGCTATGCGCATAACGCAGGAAAAAATCGCCAAATTCAATTTGGATATGAAGCTTATCGACTGCGAGTTTGCCTTTGACGGAAGCAAAGTAATCTTCTTCTATTCCGCGCCGTCGAGAGTGGATTTCCGCGAGCTTGTCAAAGAGCTGTCCTCCGCGTTTAAAATGAGGATAGAGCTGAGGCAAATAGGTATCCGCGACGAAATCAAAATGATAGGCGGACTTGCCCCCTGCGGCAGGGAATGTTGCTGTGCGCGCTGTCTGCCCGACTTCAATAAAGTAACGATTAAAATGGCAAAAAATCAGGGGCTGTCTTTAAACCCCGGCAAAATTTCGGGACTGTGCGGAAGATTGATGTGCTGTCTGGGATATGAAAACGATTACTACGCCGAGGCGGCAAAGCAGGTTCCCAAAATCGGCAGTGAAGTGGGCACGCCCGACGGAAGGGGCACCGTGGTCAACGTAAATATGCTCAAAATGCAGGCGCGGGTAAAAATCGAGGATAAGAAAAACGATATGTTCACCTATCACGACTACCCCGTAGAACAGCTCAAATTCAAGCGCGGCAACAAGAATTCAAACGACGAACGCGGTCAGAAAGAAGAACCCGTTCCCGAAGAATTAAAGGATTTACAGGACTGACCGTAAAAAAATTCGGCTAACCCCCTTTACATTTAAAAAAATCTGTGATATAATTTTTGCATAATTTCAGACAGGGTCTGAAAAATAACGTATTAAAAATAATTTGGAGGAACACAAAATGGCACATTCGATTACTTCCGAATGCGTAAGCTGCGGCGCATGCGCAGGCACCTGCCCCGTTGAAGCAATTTCCGAGGGCGCAGAAACCTACGTCGTTGATCCCGACGTTTGCATCGATTGCGGTGCATGCGAGGACGTTTGCCCCACCGGCGCTATCCACGCAGACTAATTTCATTTAAGATAAAAATATCCGCCCGTTTGACGGGCGGATATTTTTTTATCCGTATTCATTATTGCGAAGCGGTAAAACTAAATAAAGATTTCCCGGCTACGTCCGAAACGGCTTAGGGGATATAGTAAAGATACGTTATCAAGCGGAACGCCTGGTTTGACCAGTGGAAAAGCCAAATAAGTACGCAAGTAATAAAGATACGCGGTCAAGCGGAACGCTTGGTTTGACCTGCGGAAAAGCCAAACAAGTACGCAAGTAATTAAGATACGGAGCAAGCATTGCTTGTTTGACCTGTGGAAAAGCCAAACAAGTACGCAAGTAATTAAGATACGCGGTCAAGCGGAACGCTTGCGCGATACAGGCTTCCCTGGGATTCTGTCCTGTAAAAAAGGACGGACATAAAAATTACATTCTTCTTCAGTACGCAAAAGCTAAGAGAGTTCGTGGTCATAGATAAACTTTTGCATTATAGTCCGTCTTGCCCTCGCAGGCAAGCCTGTCCCAAGGAAGGCTGTATCGCGCTTCCGTTCCAAGGTCATTTCCAGGCTATGCCCGAAATGACAATAAGGCTAAAATAAAGATATGAAGCAGGTATAGCCTGTTTGATTAGTGATAAGTCAATCAAGAACGCAAGTAATAAAGATACGGAACAGGCATAGCCTGTCAGCCCTTTATTATTTTGACCGTTTCTTCATAATCCTTTTCAAGTTTAACCGCAATATCGCTCAGCAAATCCTTTGACTTGTCCAAAATCGCAATCTGCCTTTTGCGGTTTTCGCCGTATTCCTTTACAAGCCCGGCATGGGTCATAATATCCGATTCCGTGCGCGAGGGCGAAAGCAAAACCTCGTCAATTTTTTCAAGCTCGCGCTTAATATTGATAGCTTTAACGATAGTATTGCTCAATCCCACGCCCGAGCAACATTTTAACAAAATATTATCCTCCCTTATCTTTAACAGGTTTTCAACATCGTACTTCATAATTCCCTCCATAAAAAAATAAAGTGTGCCTCAAAGAAGCACACTCCGGATATGCGCTTCTTGTATGTCAGTACAACTCTTGAATAAATTTAAGCAAGAGGCTAAGCGCATATTCCACGTAGAATACGCCCCCTTATAAATTTATTCAATATTCAGTTGTACTGACGTCTACACTATAACACAGCAAAATAAAAATTACAAATAATTTTGTCAAAAAAATTCGGCAAAACATAATTTGACATATTTCGACAGAGCGTTGACAGGCTTCGATTGATAAGTGCAAACAAGTCGGCGCAACTTACAGATTGACAATAAAGTTGACCAAATAATTTTATTGCTGTATAATTTACCGTATGTATAACCTTAACAAGGACGAAGTTTTAGAAGAGTTTTTTGAGGATAAAAAAATAATCCAGAACACCGCGCTTTACAGATTTACTTCCGACAGTATTCTGCTTTCGAAATTTGCGCGAGCAAAGGTCGGCGACAACGTTGCCGATTTCTGCTCGGGCAGCGGGGTTGTGGGCTTTCATTTTTTATGCCTTAACCCTAAAATCGCAAGCCTGACTTTATTTGAAATGCAGACTTCGCTTGCGGATATATCCGAGAGATCGGCAAAGCTTAACGGCTTTGACTGCGAGGTGGTAAATTGCAGATTGCAGGATATTCCTAAGAGCTACGACGATAAATTTTCGCTCATTCTCTGCAACCCCCCTTACGAGCGTTCGGGGTTTGAAAACGCCAGCTTCGAAAAAGCGGTGTGCCGTAAGGAGATTACTTTGACCCTGCCCGAAATCGCGGAAGCCGCTTTCCGTAAACTGAAATTCGGCGGACGGCTTGCAATAATAAACCGCGCCGACAGAACGGCTGAACTCGTCTACACGTTAAAGGCAAAAAATCTTGAAGTAAAACGGCTTCAATTCGTCGCGGGAAAAGAGGGCGCCGCGCCCTATCTCGTTATGGCGGAAGCGGTCAAGGGCGGTAAGCCCGCAACCGAAATTATGAATACGCTTATCAATAAAAAAGAGGACTAAACTATGGTATATATGGTCGCTACGCCTATCGGCAACCTTAAAGATATAACTTTCCGCGCGGTGGAAACTTTGCGCGGCGCAGACGAAATTTACTGCGAGGATACCCGCCATTCGCTTAAACTTTTAAGCGCGTACGAAATTAAAAAACCGCTGTACTCCTGCCATAAATTCAACGAAAAAAGCGCGGCGGAAAAAATTATCGCTTCAGCAAAAGAGGGCAAAAATATTGCGGTGATTTCGGACGCGGGTATGCCGGTAATATCCGATCCCGGCAACATATTGTGCGCCGAACTGAAAAAAGCGGGCGTAGAATACACCGTCGTGCCGGGAGCGAACGCGTTTTTGTCCGCGCTTATCCTTTCGGCATTGCCTGCGGACAGATTTACGTTTATCGGGTTTTTGCCCGACAAGGCGGGCGAAAAAAAGACCGTTTTGGAAAGGTATAAAAATCTGGATACCACCCTTTGCTTTCATTCCGCTCCGCAGGACGTTGACCGCGACATATCCGCTATGTATTCGGTTTTCGGCGAACGCAAAGCCTGCGCCGTACGCGAGATTACAAAGCTTCACGAGGAAGCATTACACTTTAATTTGTCGCAGGGCTTGCAGGGCGAAAAGCGCGGCGAGTATGTTATAGTAGTCGGGGGTGCAAGCGAAGCGGAAAATCCCCTTTGCTCGCTTTCGGAAAAAGAGCATATAGCCCGATATATGGCGGAGGGAATGGACAAAAAGGACGCAGTAAAACAAGCCGCCAGGGACAGGGGAATATCCAAATCCGAAATGTATAAACACTCAATCGATTTATAAGGAAAATATGGAAAAGAAAAAAGGACTTTTAAAGCGGTTTGTCCGCTACTATAAACCGCACGCCAAGTTGTTTGCGCTGGATATGTGCTGTGCGTTCGTAATTTCGGTATTCAACCTCGCATATCCCTACCTCACCAAGCAGATTATAAACGACTACGTCCCCAACCGTCTGTTGTATTTACTGCTGGCGGGCGCGGGCGCTTTGCTTGCGCTTTACGTTATCAAGGCGGGGCTGAATTATTTTCTGCAATACTGGGGGCACGTCGTCGGCGTGAGAATGCAGGCGGATATGCGCAGCGAGCTTTTCGGGCATTTGCAAAAGCTGCCCTTTTCGTACTTCGACGACAACAAAACGGGCGTAATTATGAGCCGTATGACCAACGACCTGTTTGAAATTTCAGAGCTCGCCCACCACGGACCCGAGGACGTTTTTTTGTCGCTGATTACCATAATCGGCGCGTTTACTCTTCTGTCGCTCATCAACGTATATCTGGCGCTCATTGTGTTTGCGTGTATTCCGCTTATCGTTATTTTTGCCCTGCTTATAAGGCGGCGTATGCGCAACGTTTACAAACGCGTGCGCGTGGTGCAGGGCGAAATCAACGCCGATATCGAAAGCGCGGTTTCGGGCGTGCGCGTATCGCGCGCGTACACCGCGTCCGAACACGAGCGCGAAAAATTCGAAAAAGGCAACAGGGACTACGTTTCGGCAAAAAGCAAGCAGTACAAAGTTATGGGCGAGTTCCACTCGTCAATGAACTTTTTTATGGACTTTTTGTACTTTGCGGTATTGTTGGCGGGCGGACTTTTCTTTTACTACGGAAAAATCGACGCGGGCGAGTTTTTTGCGTTTGTGCTGTATATCACAACCCTTATTACCCCCGTAAGAACGCTGACTACTATTTACGACCAGATTCAGGAAGGCACAACGGGCTTCAAACGGTTTTGCGAAATTATGGATATCCCGCCCGAAGAGGAATGTGCAAACGCGGTGAAGATAGAAAAACTTAACGGGGATATCGAGTTTAAAAACGTAACATTCGGCTACAAAAAAGAGGACGGCGCGGCAAAGGTTATTGAAAACTTTTCAATGAAAATCCCCGCAGGTAAAACCATAGCGCTGGTGGGACCGTCGGGCGGCGGCAAGACCACTATCTGCCACCTTATCCCCCGCTTTTACGAAATCGACGGCGGACAAATTACGGTGGACGGCTACGATATACGCACCCTTGACAGGCAGGCGCTGAGGAAAAATATCGGCATAGTCCAGCAGGATGTTTTTCTGTTCAACGGAACGATACGCGAAAATATCGCGTT
>JAIDOO010000151.1 GCA_029063275.1 Clostridia bacterium | reverse complement strand
GGCTACGTCCTTATAATCGATTTCGGTTACCTTTTCCTGACAGAAAACGCAAACCTTTTTGCGGGGAATTCTTTTATAGCTCTTTTTAACGGGAGCTGTTTTATTCTCTTCCATAATTTATCTCCTTAATTTTTAGAAGGGTATGTCGGAATCGTCGTCAAACGCCTGCAAAGCCGCGCGCTTCTTTTCTGCGGGAGCGGGAGCTTCGTAATCGTCGCCGCTCTGCGAGCTTCTGGGTGTCAGAAACTCTACGTCGCTACACACGATGTCTACGCCCGTACGCTTAACGCCCTGACTGTCCTCGTAGTTGCGCAGTTCTACCGAACCCATAACCGCAACCTTGTTACCCTTTTTGGCATATCTTGCCACGTTTTCGCCTAAACCGCGCCACGCCACGCAATTGAAAAAGTCAGTCTTTCTCTCGCCGTCGCCCGACGAATAATTCCTGTTTACCGCAATCGAAAAGCGGCAAATTGCTATGCCCGAAGAAGTTTCGGTAAGCTCGGGGTCGCGGGTTAAATTACCTATTAAAAATACTCTGTTCATCTTTTGTCCCTTAATTCTTTGATGTAGTAACAACTCTTAAAACTTCGGAGGAAAGACCTGCAACTCTGTCAAGCTCTTTCACTACGCTACCTTCCGCTTCAAAAGTCATTAAAACGTAATAACCGTCGGTCTTATAATTGATGGGATAAGCCAACTTTTTTACGCCCCACTTGTCAGTGGAAACGACTTTACCGTCAGACGACGTAACAACGTCCTCGAACTTTTTGACGAACGCGTCCTTCTCTTCGTCGGAAATTGCGTTGTCCAAAACGTAAAGCATTTCGTAAGTTTTCATATTTTTCACCTCCCGGACTTAATCGGCGTGCCAACTACGGCACGCAAGGTTATTTTATTTTAACTTTTTTTGTAATACTTGTCAAATGATTTCGCCTTTAATTTTACGCGGTTACGGCTGGGGCATTGTTGCGGAAAACATCATTACCGCAACACCGATAACGTCGCCGAGCGGCATATCGCCCAAGGTTTCCACCACCGTTTCGCCGTTTTTGGAGTAGGTTATCTTTAATTCCAGCTCGTCTTTATTATCGAATGTAAGAATACCCGCCGCGTCCAGCTCGCGCATAGGCGTGCTCTGGGTGTTCTTGGATACGTTTGAAATCATACTGCCGACGTTATTGAAAGTGAATGCCTGCTCCTCTTCGTCAACGAAGATTAAAAGCTTCCACAGCGGCGAAGCCGCGCCGTAGGTGTAAATCTCTTCGCCGTTCTGCGGCGCCTGCGCTCTGCCTGCGTCGGCTGTGCCCGAGCCTATCATTTTAATATCGCCGTCCCCGTCCATAGTGTAGTAAAGATAAGACGGGTTGTACAAAATTTTGCCTTCGCCGAGCGTATAAAGATTATCCGCTGCGGTAAATTCTTCCGCAGTTAATTTACCGTTGTTACCCGCGAGAGTATATACGTTGTTATCCGCGTCGTATTCGTAATAAATTACGTTTGCACCGAGGTAATACCCGGCGGGTTCGGGAACTTCGGTAACGGCGAGATAAATCTCCGCCTCGGGATAATTGCCGTCCTCTGGCGTGTTCGGCGCGTAAACTTCGTCAGCAAAAATCTGCTGTATACAAAGATTGTTTATATCTTCCGAAATAGAGTTTACAGTCGAATTTTTAATCGAGCCCAAAATTCTGTCGCCTTCCGCCAGGGGCACAATTTCGCCTATTGTTAGCTCTTCGCAAACTCCGTTTACCCTCGTCTTTACGTTGTCCAGCGTAAGATAGGGCGTGTAGAGCTTGTCGCCTCCGTCTGAATAATAATAAACGCCGTCGATTTTACCAGTTTCGCCGATTTCGAGGGTGCAATCGTGTTCGCCGTCTTCGTCCTTGTATTTTGCGTACCAATCCGCGCCGTCGTTATAAACGCCGTAAATGCCGTAGCTCATATACATCAGAATGGCGTTATCGGTAGTAGTACCAATAAGCTTTGCCACATTGACCCTGTCGGCAAGGCTTGCGACAAATTCGCTCAATCCGCCGAGAGTTACGCTTTTAAGCTCGTCCTCTTCCAACGTTACATAGTTGTCAAGCTCGGCTTCGAGCTTGTCGCATACCGAGCCCATTACGGGAACGAGCTCTTCTATTTCGCCCAAGGTCAGCGAGCTGTAACCCTTTGACATTTCGGTTACTTTCGATATGAGATCCAAAACGGTTGCAACGCCGCCCGACGAGGGGTCCGCATTAATAAACAGATAGTTTCCGTCGGAGTCCTTGTTTGCCTGGATATTGTCAAGCTTGTAGTGAAGCACAAAATAAACGGCGCCTGCCACCGCGCCCAATAACATTATCAGCGCGAGCAAAAAGCCTAAAATAAATGCAAGTAAAGGGTGCATTCCCCTGCGTCTTGAAGTTTCGGACATAATTAATTCCCCGATTTTTTTATTTACTCGATTTGCAAGTATTATAGTACAGAGCGGTTTAAAAATCAACCGTATTCCGCTGTTAATTATTCCCCTTTGAATAGACCTTAACCGCCCGTTTCAAAAGTTTTTTCTTTTTATTAAGACTGCCGTCAAGCGCACAGTCCTCCATCAGATTTGCCAGCACCGTGCCTACGTCCTGCCGTTTGATTCCCGCAGCGATAAGCTCGTCCCCTTTTACGTTGAGTTGGCGCAGATTGAAAGGAACGTGCTCTTCCTTCATCTTAGCGTAAATTTCCTGCCACTTGGTAACGCAGGGCGCTTCGTTCAAATCGTCGCGGCAAGCGGAATAATCCGCCTGTTTAAGTAAAATAAGCCTTTCGTAAATATCCTGGTTGCGGACGATAAATTTTCTTATCTTGCTTTCGCGCGCGTCGCAACGGGTATCGTACATATGCAGACTGCACAGCCTTGATACTTCCCTGATAACTTTTTTCGGCGCTTTGAACCTCTGTAAAATTTCGCCCGCGATTTTCGCGCTGTCGGCTTCGTGCCCGTGGAAGTTGCCGTCCTGCCTGAATCTGTACGGCTTGCCCACGTCGTGTAAGAGGGCGGCAAGTCTTATCCTGTTATCCGCGTAGCGGACGGTGCGCAAAGAGTGTTCTAAAACGTCGTAGTAATGGTACTGCTCGCTCTGGCTCATTCTGCGCCCCTTTGTAAGCTCGGGAAGCAATATATCCAGAACTCCTGTCTCGTCTAAGATTTTAAGACCGAAGTACTGTCCCTCGGAATTTCCGTATCTTTTATCGGCGTGTAAAATTCCGTCTAATTCGGCAAAAATCCGCTCTTTTGAAATATCGCGGATTAATTCCGCATTTGCCTTTGCCCCGTCTATACAGGCGGGTGTCGGCTCGAAGCCCGTCTGCGCGGTAAACCGCGCAAGGCGCATAAGGCGCAAGCCGTCCTCGCCGAAAACCTTTTCGGGATTGTCCACGGTTGAAAGCCTTCTGTTCTTTATATCGGCAAGACCGCCGAGGGGGTCTTTGAAAACCTCTTCCTTTATATCGTAGTAAATTGCGTTGCACTTAAAGTCGCGGCGCCGCGCGTCCAGCGAGATATCGTCCGTAAAAAAAGTGCCCGACGGATTATGAACGCCGCGGATATATTCGTCCGAGCGGAAGCAGGCAAACTCGTACTCCTCTTCGCCGAACGCAAGCTTGACGGTGCCCGTGTTTTTGTATACCGTCTTAACTTCGCCGCCCTGCTCCTCCGCCTTTTTGCAGAATTCCTCCGCGCCGACCGGCGCGCATAAATCTATATCGCTTTCGTCGGTTTCGAGGCAAGCCAAAAAATCGCGTACGAATCCGCCGACAACGTACAGCGGAAAATCGCAGTTGTTTGCAAGATTTATAAGATTTTCCGGAAGAGGCATTTTCATATTGGTATTTCCGTGATAATTTGGTGATTATATTATACCAACTTTTTAAAACAATTGCAATTGTAAAATAAATGTTATATAATTGTTTTATGGCTTAGCCGCCTTATTTATACTGGTTTTACGGGAAGAATGATGCATCACATAATAATAAACGAAAGACATATGAAGGGCAAAAAGCTGAGAAAACTCAACTTGGTACGAAAAGCCTTTCAGCAAGGCGGAATAAAGTACGTTCTGCATATAACCAAACGTAAGGGGCACGCAACCGAAATAGTCAGGGAAGTAACCTCCGACGGCGAAAAAAACGTAATAGTTGCGTGCGGCGGCGACGGCACCCTGCACGAAATCCTGAACGGATTTGAAAATTTTGAAAACAATTCGTTAGCCCTGATTCCCGTAGGCACCGGAAACGACTTTGCAACCTCGGCAAATATTCCGACTGACACCAAAAAGGCGGTAAACGTAATTTTGAACTGCGAGCCCCGCTATATCGACTATATACAGCTCTCTTCGGGCGTACGCTCGATTAACGCCGTCGGTATGGGAATTGACGTGGACGTTCTGAAAAGGGCTTACGGCGGAAGCAACGCCAAAAAATCCAAATATCTGCACGCGCTTATAGTAAGCCTGTTGCAATTCAAAAGCTACGACTTCACCGTTAAATACGACGGCAAGGAAGAGAGCCACTGCGGACTTATAGCCGCCCTCGGAAACGGAAAACAATTCGGCGGCGGGATAAAGCTTTTTAACGGAGCGCAGATTTCCGACGGGTATTTAAACCTCGTCATTGCCGACTTCGTTTCCAGGTCCGCAATTTTGGGCGCGTTTATGAAGCTTATGGCGGGCAAGCCCGAAAAGATAAAACAGATAACCTCGGTAAAAACCAGGTCGGCAACATTCATCTATCACGGCGGCGAATTTGCAATTCAAGCCGACGGTGAAATTTATGACAATATGCCGCTCGAAGCGCATATAGAAAGCGGAAAGCTGAAATTTTATTTACCTTAAAAAATGATTGAAAAGTTTTACAGGCGCATTATAGACGGCGTCCCTACGGCGGTTATCGTCGTAGACTCAAACTTAAAAGCCGTATTTACGAACACCGCGTTCCGCGCCCTGTTCCCCTCCGGGTTGACCAAGGGGAATTTAGGCAAGGTTACCTGCTGTTCCTCCTCCGCCGCGCGTTGCGGAAGAGATTCGTGCAGGGGCTGTTCGCTTTTGGACGCCTTTGACGACGCGCTCTGCTCGAATATGCGGGTAAGCAGAAGAATTTATCAGAAGGTCTGTACCGACGGATTTAAACACGACGTAACCTATTCCTTAACGGTAACGCCGCTCGGCGGCGGGCTTTGTATGGGCACGATTGACGACGCTTACGAGCTTGAAATCGCGCAGGAATTACAGACCGCGAAAAATATCCAGCAGAGGCTTCTTCCAGCAGGCAACTGGGCGGGCGGAAAGAGATACTCTTATATGTATATCCCCTGCCGCGACATAGGCGGCGATTTGCCCGACGTTTACGCCGTGGACGGCTCGGCGTGCGGCGTTATTGCGGACGTTTCCGGCAAGGGAATTTCGGCTGGTATGCTTTCGGCTTTCGTCAAAGCCGCTTACGACAAAACCGAAAAATCGCCCGCGAAAGCGATAGGCAATCTTGCGGCGAAATTTTCGGAGCTGAATTTAGACGAAAGAAACTACGTTACCGTTGCCGCGGTGAGGATTGACGACGACAGTATTACCTACTCTATGGCGGGACACAACGTACCCATTCTTTTAAAGACGGGTGCGGGAATTACCAGGATAATGCTGAACTCTCCCCCCGTTTCAAACTGGTTTGAAAACCCCTCTTACT
Organism: Clostridia bacterium; assembly: GCA_029063275.1. GTDB lineage: Bacteria > Bacillota > Clostridia > Christensenellales > Borkfalkiaceae > Coproplasma. The sequence goes on along the minus strand of JAIDOO010000151.1, from coordinate 2,923 downwards.
TCGAGGACGTAATCCCCTATAGAAAGGGCGATATATTAGTGCTTTTGACCGACGGAGTTACCGAGTGCAAAAACGGACGGGGCGAAATGTTCGGCGCGGACGGCGCAATCAAAACCCTTTCGGTTTCGCGCACGGCGGAGGAATTTATCAAAAATTTAGAGGATAATCTAAAAGCCTTCTGCCGCGACTTAAACGACGATATTACCGCAATAGCATTCGACTTATAATTTTAAAGCCCCCGCACTTTTGTGCGGGGGCTTGATTTTTACATTTTTTCTTTAAGCTTAATTACGGCGGCGGCGCGCCCGTCTACTCCCAGTTTGGAATAAATCGAGCTGATATAATTTCTCGCGGTGCCGTCGGATAACTTCATAGCGGCGGCAATCTGCCTGTTTGAAAAGCCGTCGTTCAGCATAAGGGCGATTTCCACTTCGCGGTCGGAAAGGTTGAAAAGCTTTTTAAGCTTGATTTCCTTATCCGAGGAAACCATCATCGCCGCGTCGGTGATTTTTTTTGCGATTTTAGAGGGCAGAATCGTGTCGCCCGCATACGCGTTCTGGATTGCGTCTATAAGCGCGGTAGAGCCTATGTCCTTTAAAAGATAACCGCTTGCGCCGTTGTTGATTGCACTCAAAATATAGTCGCTGTCGTCAAAGGTTGTAAGGATAATTATTTTTATGCTTTCGTCGATTTCCTTTATGCGCTTGGTTGCAACAACGCCGTTCATATTGGGCATACGGATATCCATAAGCACTACGTCGGGTTTTAATTTTTCGGCAAGGGCAACCGCCTCCACGCCGTCGCCAGCGATACCGCAAACGGTGAAATCACTGCACGTTTCAAGAACGCTCTTCATTCCCTCCGCCAAGATTTTCTGGTCGTCGACAAGTAAAATTTTAATCATAATAACTCCTTATTCTTTTGGTAAGGCAGGGTAATCGTTACTTCGAAGCCCTCGCCGTCCTCGCTTGAAAAATAACATCTGCCTCCGAGCTTTTCGGTTTTTTCGCGTATGCCTTTGAGCCCGAAGCCCTCGTTAATTTCGCCCTGCACGCCGCAACCGTTATCGGAAATGAGCAGGCTTATGCAGGATAATACGTTTTTAAGCTCGATATAAAAAGTAGTGGCTTTGCCGTGGCGGATACCGTTTGCAAGGCACTCTTTTAAAGTATTGCACAAAAAACGGTGCTCCTCTTCGTCAGCCTGCAAGTCCTCTAAATCACAGCGGATTTTGAGCTCGGTGCCGTCGATTGTCTGGGCGATAATTTCCTCGAACTCGGCGCGCAAGGTCTTGGCGTGCGCCCTTCCCGCAAGCAAATGAACGCTTTCGCGCATTTGCTCCAATGCGTTTTTGGCTTGTATGTTTGCCGAAATAATTCTGTTTTTCGCCTCTTCGGGGTTGTTGTCTATCAACAGCTTGGCGGCTTCCGTCTGCATTATAACGGTGGTCATAGAATGTCCCGCGTTGTCGTGAATGTCCTTTGCTATACGGTTGCGCTCTTCGTACACGGCTGTCTGCGAAATTTTTTCGTAAGCGGCTTCGAGCCTTGCCTTGCTTTCGTCCGCTTCTTTGAGCGCGACGCTTAATTTCACATTATTGCTGTAAAACTTTAAAAGGAAGTTGATTATCGCAAAGTGCGTTCCGAGAATGAATATTCCAAAAACGCAATCGCCGAAAATCTGTACTATACTTTCGTAAAGCGACGCGCCTTTGTTAATAACAACCCAGCCGCACACGAACGAGATTACGAACAAGCCGCAACTCACTATAAACAAAATAGTGTTTATCTTGCCCTCGTCAAACGTAAGGTAAAACTGCGTAAGCACTATGCAGTACAGTGTGGAAAGATACGAGTTACCGGTTAAAAGGCATATCGCAAGCAGTAAAACCGAGTCCAGCGCGTAAAATGTCAGCTTTGCGGCATACTTTTTGATAACAAAGGAATTCAGCGCTTCGAACACAGCCAAAAGCACGCAACATACCACGATGTAAATAATGAACGGTATACCGCCGCGCTTGCCGACGTGCTGGGCGCATATGATAATTTCGATTATGACAAGAATTGCAATCAGGACTATTTTAATATACTTTGCAAACTTCTGGTCTTTAAAATTTAATTTGACTTTTCTATCCATTTGATTACGTTATCCATCGAATAACTTTTCTTTATACTTTCCATCCTGTCATCGTCGGCAAAGCAGTAAATATTGTCGTCGCCGGCGTAAATGAAGTGGTCTACAAGCTCTACGTTGTTCATACTGCAAATCATTTGCAACTCTTTGGTAAAATTAACGTCGTTTTCCGACGGACTTGAACTGCCGTTGAGATGATTATGCGCCGCGATTAACTTGAAAGGCTTTACCAGCGAAATAATTTCCACAATCTTTTCGGCGGTAAGAACGACCCTGTTTATATCTTCGGAAGTGAAAGTTACCACTCTTTTCACATTCCCGCCACGGGAAAGCAAATACAGCTCGAGATATTCTTCGGGCTTACCGCGAAACCGCATCTTTATAAGACTTTTTACCGCCTCTCTGTTTTTCAACGAAGCAAGCCACTCGACCGAGTTCACCCTTTCGAAACACTTGCCGAGCGTTGCAAGAAAGTATGCCGCCGACTCGCCCACGCCGTCAACGGTCATAAGCTCCTGCGGGTCTGCGCCGATTACTCCCTTTAAAGACACAAATCTGTTTAAAAGGTCGTGAGCAATTCCGTTGGTATTGCTCTGGCGGTAAACGCTGTATAAAAGCATTTCTAAAATTTCGTGGTCGAAAAGCTTATCTCCGCCCGACAGCTTTTCATACATACGCTTTCTGTGTCCGCCGTGCTTATTTTCCACCTTTTGATTTTGCCTCTCTTTCGTAATTTCCACTCTTAGGCGGCTTGTTAAAAAACTGAAAAAATCCGGTTAATTTTCAACAC
>JAIDOO010000150.1 GCA_029063275.1 Clostridia bacterium | reverse complement strand
GTCATATTTTGATAGTTGTCTGTATAGGTTGTAGAAGAGTACAATTCAACAAAATTAACCGTTGCCGGAAAAAGGGTAAAATCATTTTTCACGGTAGTCCAAACCTTACCATTCCCACAATCAATTGATTAAGCACAAAATATAATATAAAAAAATAAAGCGGGTTTGAGAAATTTCTCAAACCCGCTTTTTTATATATGTAGGATTGTTATTGATTTAACCGTTGTAGCGGTCAAGGTTGGCGCGAATAGCTTCAATAAGTCTTTTCTCCGCCGCGGTTTTAGTGTCTTTTGCAACCTTAGTGCATACGGACGTGCCGTAAAGTTTTGAAAGATCATCTACGAGATTCCTAAGATGTACGGTATCGAGAATGTTCGTTGAGCCGCAGAGTTCTTCTGCCGTAGGTTCTTTTGAAACGTCTGTCGTGTTGGGGGTGTTCTTATCCATAAGATATCTCCTTTTAATTTACTTTACCCTCTATGATATGCGAAAAAAATTTTATTTACCACAGTGGTTTAATGAATTGAAAACCAATCCTTTTATCTGCAAATTTTTTGTCGCTTGCCCAATTTAAGTTACCCTTTATATCTGCGCGGTAGTGTGTTGGAAAATATTGGTAATTATTGTTGCTTTTTGTTGGATTTTGTTGTAATATGGGGATAAAGGAGCCACACTTTATGGAGCAAAAATTAGAGATACTTTTAGTTGAAGACGATGAAAACGACTGCCGTGAGCTGATAAACGCGGTAGACAACGACCCCGACGATTTTATACTCGTCGGAGTTACGAACAATTCGGTGCGCGCCTTCCGACACGTCATCGAGGACAAGCCTGATGCTGTTATACTTGACCTCGAACTTCACCACGGCGGAGGCGACGGAATGGATTTTTTAAAGCGTCTGCAAGAAGCCAATCTTCCGCGCACCCCCTTTATTCTTGTTACAACAAACAATATAAGCACCGTAACGCACGGAATTGCAAGGGAGCTCGGTGCGGACTACATTCTTACGAAAAACAAAGAAGATTATTCCGCGAAGTCTGTTCTGGAATTTTTGAAAATAGCAAAGACAGTTATTTTGAAAAGCAAATCGCAAGCCGTTGTACAATCCGAAGAAGAATCACCCACGCAAAAGGCAAAGAGAATTCAGCGGCGGATTTGCTCGGAGTTGAACGCCGTCGGTATAAGCCAAAAATCTGTCGGCTATCAATACCTGATTGACGCAATAACGATTACCATTAAAGAGCCGGTTACCCGCATATGCGCCGTAATCGGTGAGAAATACAGAAAGACCGAAAACAGTGTAGAACGCGCAATGCAAAACGCTATAAACCGCGCGTGGTCCACTTCGGATATAGAAGAATTGCTTGAACACTATACGGCAAAGATAAAGTCCGACAAAGGCGTACCTACTATTACCGAATTTATCTTTTACTACGCGCAACAAATTAAAAACGATATATAAAAAAAGTGAGCTGTGCATTATGCACAGCCCACTTTCTGGTTAAAGACACAGAAAGAAACTTCTACACCAACTCCAGAAACTCCACCACATTCTGCAATCCTCCTTTGTTTTTCTTTGATTATAAAATTTAAAGAGGATAAACGAAATTAGCTTTTGGCTGTTGGTTTTGTTAGAAAATATTACCATTATGGTGGTTGTTTTATGAT
>JAIDOO010000015.1 GCA_029063275.1 Clostridia bacterium | reverse complement strand
TATTACTATTTTCACCTTGAAAGCGGCGCCGTTTCCGTATCGGTCGGCGGCGTAACAAAAGAGTTGACCGCGGGCGAAGAATTTTACGTTTATCTTGCTTCCCCCGAAAGTGCAGACGTGGTGCTTCTTTCGGAAAGCGGCGGCGAGATTGTGCTCAAACTTACCTATTCGCTGAATTCTGTAGAACTTACGGTGGGCAGTAACTCTTTGACAATTCCTGCGGGCGAACCCCGTTATGCGTTCGTAAACCACAGCGGCAACCCCGTTGAAGAAGTGGACGAAGAGGGCAACGTTATAATTACCGACAAGGCGCAACCCGGCGACTATACTTTTTCATCGGATTCCAGAAACGCAGTAAATCTGACATGTACGGTAAACGGCGAAGTTGTAACTTATACGTTGGGCTCGAGGTATAACCCCGTAACAATTTATATGGAATATCCGAATACCACGGTACTCGCTTTTTCAACTAATCTTCCGAACGGCACAACGTTTGACCTGAACATATCATATAAGGAAGCGGAGCCCGATATCAATATCAGCGACGACACCCTTAAACTCGGCAACAATCAGGTAACTGCGGACTGGTTCGGCGTATACTATGTATTCACTGCCGAAGAGAGCGGTACTTACGTTCTTAACTGTACCGACGAGCAGGCGTTTATCATGGTTGAAACCGAGTACGGTGAAGAGCAGATTCTCTGGGACTGGGCTGAGGATAAGTACGTTCCGTTTGAATTTACCCTCGAAGCGGGCGAATCTTACACCTTCCTTATGGCTGCGAACGTTGAAGATATGTCCGAAACCGTGAATTACGTTGTAAATATAGCTCTTAAAGCTTAGAAACAAAATTAAACCGCGGCGGCTTTGTGCATGCACAAAGCCGCTTGGTTATATCATATTTTATAAAGGATTTATTATGAATAAAAAATTATTAGCATCGATTGCAGCAGTTCTGTGCGTTGGCGTTTCGGCGCTGGCTTTCACCGCCTGCGACAACCATAAACACACCTATGACGGGGATTTTACCTCTTGCGGAGCAGAGGGACACTGGCACGCTCCGAATTGCGGACACGACGTGGACGGAACAGACTTCGAAGAGCACAACTACGGCGGCTGGGTAACGGATACGGAAGCCACCGAGGAACAGGAGGGATTGCGTAAGCGTACGTGTAATGACTGCGGGTACGTAGACGAGGACGTAATTCCGCAAAGCGGTCATACTTACGATACGGTATTCACGTCTTGCGGCGAAACCGGACACTGGCACGCTCCGACCTGCGGACACGAAGTCGACGGAATAGATTTCGAAGAGCACAATTACGGGGATTGGGTGTTAGTAGAAGAAGAAACATTATCAAAAACAGGATTGCGCACACGCACGTGCGATGATTGCGGCTACGTTGACGAGGATATAATTCCGGTGCACGTACACAATATACCCGATGTCTGGTATTACAATAATGGTAGCCACTGGCACAAGACCGATTGCGGCGAATCCCATAGCGGCTGGTCGTTTGAAGTAGACAAAGAATCCCACAGCTATAAAATCGAAGAAACCCCGGCAACTTCAACCGAAGAGGGACATTATAAAAGATATTGCGAAATCTGCGGCTACGTAATTGAAGAATTCGATATTGCGCCGCTTGGCGCAGGTAGCTCTATTTCGCCGTTTACCGCCAATGAAGGGTTAAACGAGGGCGAAACAAGTGAAGAGAGTGAAATAATTTACGATGACCATTTAAACCCCACTTTCGTGCAGTTTTGGACTTATACTGCAACTGCCAAAGGTACGGTAACGCTTTCGACTCATGAAGACTCGGATATCTTTTTATGGCACTCTACCGAAAGTTTTGACGATGCTACCGGAAAATCCGATTATATAGAATGGTTCCCTTACGATCCGATTTACTGTAGCTTTGAATACGAGGTTGAGGAGGGGGATGTAATATATATGGTTGCCTCTGCGCACGATACCGGTTACGGTCATTACAGCTTTAACTTAACTTTTACTGCGGCGTAATACGGGCTAATAGAAATACGGCACAAAGGTGCCGTATTTTTTTGTGCCCTTAAACGGTGCGCGGGCAATAAAGATACGAAACAAGCGAAGCCTGTTTGATGAGAGGCAAGAAAATCAAGAGCGAAGGCAATAAAGATACGAAACAAGCGAAGCCTGTTTGATGAGAGGCAAGAAAATCAAGAGGGAGGCAATAAAGATACGGAACAAGCGGAGCTTGTTTGATTAGAGGGAAGAAAATCAAGAGCGAAAGCAATAAAGATACGGAACAAGCGAAGCTTGCTTGACAAGGTTTTTTACGGGTGGTATATTGTTTAAGCGCAAAAAAATTTTTTCGCAGAAGGATATGTTATGATAAAAACTTTTTCGAGAACCGCGCTGTTACTTGGCGCGCCCGCTATGGAAAAACTTAAAAACTCGCGCGTTGCCGTGTTCGGCGCGGGCGGCGTAGGCGGATACGTTATCGAGGGTTTAGCCCGCTCTGGACTGGGCGCGATAGACGTTATCGACAACGATAAAATCTGTCTTACGAATATCAACCGCCAGATACTTGCAACCCGCAAAACTCTGGGCAAATACAAAGTAACCGCCGCGGCGGAAAGGATTGCGGAAATCAACCCCCAGTGCAAGGTTACGCCGCACAGAATGTTCTTTTTGCCCGAATCCGCCGAAAAGATTAATTTTTCCGACTTCGATTACGTTGTGGACGCGATTGATACGGTGTCGGGAAAAATCACGATAATAGAGTGCGCCAAAAAGGCGGGCGTTCCCGTAATAAGCTGTATGGGCGCGGGCAACAAGCTCGACGCGACCGCATTCGAGGTTGCGGATATTTCCGAAACTTCGGTATGCCCGCTTGCAAAAGTCGTTCGGCGCGAGCTGAAAAAGCGCAATATATCTGGGGTAAAGGTAGTTTACTCAAAGGAAGAACCCAAAAGCTGTTCGCAAAGCGCCGACAGACGCGTGATTCCCGCAAGCTGTGCTTTCGTGCCGTCGGTTGCGGGGTTTATCGCCGCAGGCGAAGTTGTTAAAGACCTTATAAAGGAGTGAGAGTAAGTATTATGAAAAAAGAAAATATGCAGTTTGAAACGTTGTGCCTGCACGCGGACGAAAACAAAAGGGATGAGTGGGGCACGATTAATTCGCCCATATGCCAGGCGTCGACATTTGTACATAAGGGTGTGAACGTTGACAATGACTTCACTTATACCCGCCTTTCCAACCCCACGCGCGCGCATCTTGAAAACACGCTTGCCGTTTTGGAAGATGGAACGGCGGCTTTCGCCTTTTCTTCGGGAATGGCGGCGCTCGCCTGCGTTATGCAACTTTTCACCCCGCCCGCGCACTTCATTGCAAGCGAAGATTTGTACGGCGGTTCGCTCAGACTTTTCAACACTCTTAAAAGTCTGGGATACACTTTCGATTTCGTGGATACCGGCGACATATCCTCGGTCAAAAAGCTTATAAACAAAGATACCAAAGCCATTTACTGCGAAACCCCCTCTAACCCTCTGATGCAGGTATCCGATATAGCCGCGCTTGCCGGGCTTACGAAAAAAAGCAATCTGCTTTTGATTGTGGACAATACTTTCCTTACGCCCTATTTCCAGAAGCCGTTGAAGCTAGGCGCGGATATTGTAATCCACAGCGCCACAAAATTCCTCGGCGGGCATAACGATACTCTCGCGGGCTTTGCGGTCGTAAACTCGCAGGAGCTTGCGGAAAGAGTGAGATATATTGCCAACACAAACGGCGCGTGCCTTGCGCCCTTCGATTGTTTTTTAATAGAACGCGGTATCAAAACCCTGCCCGTAAGAATGGACAGGATAAACGAAAACGCACAGGTTATTGCGCACTGGCTTAAAACAAGGAAAGAAGTCAAAAAGGTTTACTACGCGGGATTCGAAGAACACGCGGGATATGCCGTTTCCAAAAAGCAGTCGACGGGCTTCGGCGGTATGATTTCAATCGAGGTTGCAAGCAAGGCGCTTGCGGAAAAAGTGCTCGGCGGCGTAAAGGTGTTTCAGTATGCCGAAAGCCTGGGCGGAGTTGAAAGCCTTATCACATATCCTATGAAGCAGACCCACGCCGATTTAACCGAAGAGGAGCGCAACCGCCGCGGCATAAACGACAGGTTTTTGCGCCTTTCAACCGGTATTGAAAACGTATCCGATTTAATCGCGGATTTAAAACAGGCTTTTGAAAAATGAAATACGATTTCGATAAAATCATAGACAGAAAAAACACCAACAGCTTAAAGTACGATTTTGCCGTTCAACGCGGAAAGCCTGCGGATATATTGCCGCTATGGGTTGCGGATATGGATTTTGCCGCGCCCGAAGAGGTGATATCGGCGCTCAAACAAAAGGCGGAGCACGGTATTTTCGGTTATTCGGAACCCGATGAAAAATATTTTTCCGCGATTTGCGGCTGGTTTAAAAAAAGGCACGGCTGGAACTGCGAAAAAGATAACTTCGTTATAACCTACGGTGTAGTGCACGCGATATGCTCGCTCGTACGCGCGCTGACTGCCGAGGGCGACGGCGTTATCGTCTGTCAGCCGGTATATTATCCCTTTGCGGAAGCGGTAACCGATAACGGCAGAAAGCTGGTCGTGAGCGAACTGAAAAACGACAACGGATATTATTCGGTGGACTTTGCCGACTTCGAAAAGAAGATTGAGGAAGAAAAGGTTAAGCTGTTCATTCTTTGCAGTCCGCACAACCCCGTCGGCAGGGTATGGACCAAGGAAGAACTTAAAAGGCTGGGGGATATATGCCTTAAACACGGCGTGTTCGTTATCTCGGACGAGATACACTGCGACTTTACTTACGGCGAAAACAAGCATACGGTTTTTGCAACCGCCGATAAGAGATTTGAAAATATCTGCGCCGTATGCACCGCGCCCTCAAAGACCTTTAATTTAGCGGGACTGCATATTGCAAACACCTATATCGCCGACAACGCCGTACGCGAAAAGCTTAAAAGAGAGCTTGCCCGCCAGGGCTTTTCGCAACCCAATATTGCGGGGCTTATAGCCTGTCAATCCGCCTACGGTTACGGCGGACAATGGCTTGACGGTTTGCGCGCATATTTACAGGGCAATCTGGATTTCGTGCGTTCGTTCGTGGAAGAGCATATTCCCAAGGTGAAGCTCGTCGAGCCGCAGGGAACATATCTCGTCTGGCTGGATTGCCGAACGGCGGGAAGGTCGGATAAAGACCTTTCGGACGCGGTGATAAAGGCGGGGTTGTGGCTTGACGACGGCTGTATGTTCGGCGTCGGCGGAAGCGGTTTTCAGCGAATAAACATCGCCTGTCCCCGCGCAACGTTAAAGCTCGCGCTTGAAAAATTCAAAACGGTATTTGATTAAATAAAAAGCGTTCACGCCGTCTTGCGTGAACGCTTTTTAATTTGTATCGGGTTTTGCGCCGTGATTTTGCAAATTCCGCCTTAAATAGATAGAAATTTCTTTTCAAAATTTTTTATAATGGATTTCGCCTGCGCTCCGTCCAATTCCGCAGCCCAGCTGACGGGCGCGGCGGGATTTTCGCTTTTTAGGTTGTAATATAAAAATCTTGCCGTTTTGTCGCGTGAGGTGTCGTTCCATTTATCGAAGAGTTTGACATTGAAATGGCTTCCGAGCGAACAGTTTATAAAAACGCATTTGCCGAAGTCCCTCCAGGGGCGGGCGAGATAGCAGGAGCCGTCTTTCGCGCCGCCGTTTAAAAAGCGGCAGTCAAAAAACGTAAAACCGTTTTCCTGCGCAAGCGAATGTGCGGGAGCGCAGACAAAACCCGAACCCCTCTTGTCGGCAAGCGAAACAATTTCGCAGTTTCTGAAATATCCCTCGCCGCAACCGAAAATAAAATCCACGTTGCCCGAGATACGGCAGTTTTCAAACAGGCTGACGTTCGCGCCCTCGGTATAGAGCTGTTTTTCGGGAATAAATCCGCGGTAGCGCACAACGAGGTCGTCGGGGAAGGGTGAGAGGAAGATGGTGTCCTGCGTGGATATGAATTCGCAGTTTTCCGCCCTGAAATTTTTTCCGTGCACCGACAGCGCGACGCACTGCCCGACTTCTTCGGGCGCGGTGTTCGAATTTTTTACCGTAAGATTTTCCAGCTTAACCCCGTTGCCCGTTATGCAAAGGGTGTAGGTGCGGAAAGTGTTGTATTCCCGCCCGTCGGCGTGGATTTTGCGGGCGTAGTCGTCAAAAACTATAACCGTCTGCCCGGCGCCCTCGCCGGTGAGGGTTACATTGTCGGCGGCAAGGACCGCTTTCTGACGGTACTCGCCCTTGGCAAGACGCACAGTTTCGCCGCTTTTTAAGCCGTCGAACGCCTTTTGCAGGGCGTCCGAGGGGGTCAGAAAAATCATTTTTACAATCTCTCCTTATTACGCGGTTATTATAGCATAAAATTTTTTGTGAAACAATAAAAAATCTATTGATTTTTGGATTTGACTATGTTATAATGTGTTAGCTAAATGTAAAATTGTAACATTCTGCGGCCAAAAAATTGTCCGAAAGTCTAAAATATGCGTAAAAACGGTTCAAGAATAATCTCATTGCGGCAGTACCGTCTTACCGATTTGTTTCTGTTCGCGGTAATACTTATCGTATTCGAAGTGATACTGCACTTCGCTTTCGAGGCTTTACACGGCGATTTTTTGTTTTCGCCTATGCTGGCGATAACCCTTATCGTTATGATGAGGTGGGGCTGGCCCGCGATATTTTATGCGGTAGGCGACGGGCTTCTGTTCTGTCTGTTAAATCTCAAAAACCCCGACTTCGCGCCCTATATGTTTGCGATCTATATAATAGGAAACGCGTTCGTGGCTTTGCTTTTTCTTATGACAAAATTTATGGGTAAGAAAAAGATAAGGGACAAATGGTACTTCTCGCTGTTGTTTACAACCGTCGGCTGGGTTGCCGTGGTTCTTGGCAGGGCGGCAGTGGCGGCGTGCTTCGGGCTAAGCTTTGTTTCGGCGCTGCTTGCGCACTTCGGCGATTTGGTTTCCTTTGCAATCTGTCTTACGGTTATTCTGGTAATGCGCAGGCTTGACGGAATGTTCGAGGACCAGAAAGCTTTTTTAAAGCGGCTTGACGACGAAAAGAAAGAGAAAGCAAGGCGCGACACCTTCGGCGACGAGCCTATCGAAGTGGATGAAGAGAGCCTTAAAATTCTCAAAAAAGACGACGATTTATATAATTGACTTAACTTCGGTAATCCGCGGTGAAAACCGCTGTTACATAAATTACTTAAATTTTAAGTGATATGGAGGAAATTTTCAATGTTCAAACTCAAATGCGACGATTTCCTTATCTACGACGAGGCGACGGGCACTTACAGTATGTCCGCCGAACAGCAGGTAAGGGATGAGACAGAGCGGAACAGATGGAAAAGCACGGGATTTACCCTTCTGAAAGACTGGCGTCTGTATCTGATGCTCGTACCCATGATTTTGGTGTACCTGCTTTGGAAGTACCTGCCCATGACCGAGCTTTTGGCGGCTTTCAGATTTGGTAACTTCCAGGACGTAGCGGATAGACCTTGGGTTGGCTTTAACAACTTCAAGGTAATTTTCGTAGGCGCGCAGGCTACGACGTTCTGGATGGCGTTCAGAAACACGTTCGTAATTGCTTTCTACGGACTTCTGTTCGGTTTCCCGCTTCCGATTATTCTCGCGCTTTTCTTCAACGAGATTCGTTCAAACGTGGCAAGATCGATTTTGCAGGTATGCGTTTACCTCCCCAAATTCATCTCCACCGTTATCGTAACTTCGCTTACTCTTGCGCTGTTTGCAAGCCAAACGGCGAGCACAAGTCAAGGTTTCCTTTCAAAGCTATTGGCGGCGATATCGAAAGCCTCTCACTTGCAGGCGGCGGTAGACGGCGACGGTCTTGTTTACTCGCTCGAATACTTCCGTTCTATATACATAATTACGGATATATGGGAGCACGCCGGATACGACTCGATTGTATTCTTTGCCGCAGTAATCGCGGTTTCGCCGACGTCTTACGAGGCGGCGCAGATTGACGGCGCGGGCAAAATGGCGCAGATGCGCTACGTCGTAATCCCCAGCATACTTTCGACCGTTGTTATAATGCTTATTATGAAGATAGGCGGACTTCTTTCGGTAGGATACGAAAAGCTGTACCTGCTGTGTCCCGACGACTCGCTTGATAACTATCAGGTGGCGGAAGTAGTTTCAACCTGGTCAAACCGTATAGGCGACCAGTACACGTCGCGTGCTTACGGTATCGCGGGCGAAATGACGAACAACCTCATAGGTATGATTCTCGTTATAGGCTCTAACACGATAGCAAGAAAAGCTTCCGACGTATCGTTGTATTAAGGGGGTACGGTTTAAATGAAAAGAAAAATTGAAGCCAGCGAGCTTATTTTCAAAATAATCGCATACGTTCTTCTGATAATATTTGCAATACTTTGCGTTTACCCTCTTTTATATGCACTGGGTTCTACGTTCAGCGCGTGGGATTCGGTCAGGGACGGTAAGGTAATCCTTTGGCCCGACGGTTTTCAGATTGAATCGTTCAGGCTGGTATTTATGGATAACCAGTTCTGGGTAAACTACTCCAACACACTGTTTGTAACCTTTATCGGTACTATCTGGTGTCTTGTGTACTCTGTGCTCGGCGCGTACGCTCTTTCAAAGAAAAGACTTATGGGCAGACACGGATTCAACTTCTTCCTCGTATTCACTATGTGGTTCGGCGCGGGCGTCATTCCCCAGTACCTCAACTATCAGCAGACCGGTGCGGTTTTCGCTTCGATAGTAGGCGGAAGCTCAATGTTCGATATCGACCTTAAATGGCTTATCGTTATCGCAATGGGTATGAACGCTACCAACATAATCCTTTTGAGAAACTCTTTCGAGGGTGTTCCCTCCGAAATAGAGGAAGCGGCAAGAATTGACGGCGCTACGGAATTGCAGATTCTTACCAAGGTATACATTCCAATGAGCAAGGCAACGATTGCAACGGTTGCGCTGTTCTTCGGAATTTCGCGTTGGAACGGATATTTCTGGGCGTACAAAGTATTGGGTACCCAGCAACAGTATTCGTGGCCGGTTCAGGTTTACATGCGCGACTTTATCGACACTAATACGAACCTTACTTTAAACTACGTTGCGGATACGGCGGACTATAAAGACATCGGTCAGGCGACTTCGATGGTTTACGCGATGGTCGTGCTTGCGATGGTACCCATTCTCGTAATTTATCCCTTCATACAAAAGTACTTTGCGAAGGGTGTAAATATGGGCGGTGTAAAAGAATAAGCAATAAAGATTTTTCTCAGGTCAATAACCTGATTAAAATATATTAATAAGGAGAGAAAAATGAACAAAACCAAAAAAATTACGACAGCCGTTGTTTCCGTGGTAATGGCGGGAACCATAGCGTCGTCGCTTGCAGGTTGTACGCCGGGTAACACGACTAAAAACCTGATGAGTAACTTTGAAAACTTTATGAATCAGGCTTGGCAGACTGCGCTTTCCGGTTACGGTAGCGAAAGCTCATCTTCCAACCAGGAAAAACTCAATCCCCACGTTGACGGCAACGGTAAGCTTACTTATGCGGCTAATACCGAGCTTAACACGGCTATAGGTTACGACAGTTCTAAAACCGGTATAAAGTATACGACGGATGAAACTTCGGTTTCCGCATTAATAGGTTATCTCGGCGGATATGAAGGTTCGTCATCTACCGTTCAGCTGTACGGCAAACAATATTCAAGCGGATCTCTGAAACCCGCTTGGCAGACTTTATCCGATACTCTCGGAATCAAAGTTAACGATTCGTTCTCGGGCGTCAGCTCAAACTCGCAGATGTCTGCAATTACCGGTCTTGCGAACGGTCTCAGCACTTATCAGGTGTTCACGGCTTCCGCTACCGATATCAACAACCAGGGCGCTTCGGGCAAACTTTTGAACATCACCGACTACCTTGAATATATGCCCAACTACGCGGCATTCCTCGAGGCTAACCCTTTGACCCGTCTTTCGCTGACTGCGGATGAAAACGGTTCGATGTATATGCTTCCTTACTTCGACGGTAACGACGATATCGAAAAATACGTTCTTCTTGAAAAAAATCTTGTTGAAATATTGCTTGATACCGCAAACCTCGAAGGAACGGATAACACCATAACCTTCAAAGCACAGGCGGATGCGAAAAATGCAATTTCAAAATATTCCGACAAGGGCATTGTAAGCAATACCACTTCGGTAGAGTCCTTTATGGGCACAACCGGCAGCTGGGAAGTTGAAACTACCGATCCCGAAGCTTTGGACAGCACTAAGACTCCCAACTGGGGCAACGACCTGAACGTCGCAAAGATTGCCACGGGTCAGGGTTCAACCACCACGGTTGTTGTAAACTATGACGCGGCTTTGACGGCGGCGCAGGACGTCAGCAAGCCTCTCGGCGCGGCAATAAGCGCGGCGGCAGGCACGGCTTACACCGGCACAAGCGGTAACATAGTTGATTTACAGAATTTCGCTATTAACGCAAAGAGCGGTGCAGTAAAGGGAAGCGCGCTTCTTAATATTCTGAGAGAGTACATCAAAGTTGCTTATCAGGATAAAGGCGGCAATCAGTTCTATACTAAGCTTTCCGACGTATTCAACAGCGCTTACGCGGCTTGGGACGTAGACCTCTATGTCGCTCTCGGCAGATGCTTCACAACCTGCGGTTCACTCTTATCAAAGAGCGGTATTCCTCTTGTTAAATCCGATGCGGATTTGTTCCTCCTTTCGGGACGTGAGTACAAGGCAAACAGATACAGCGACGTTTACGCGATAGCAGGCGAGCTGTACGGCGTGCGCGGACTCGAATCCAGATATTCACCCACATATGCATATGTAAATTCCGAAGGCAAAATTTCCGACTCGCGTCTTGACGTGGCAACCTGGGAAGCTCTTGACAATATGAATAAGCTTGCCAAGGAAGGTCTTTTAAATGCAATGACAACCGATAATATCGGTAAAGGCGGTTACGGTTCCAGCAACGATGCTTCTAATACCGGCGTTCAGACGCTGTCCCTTCACGACTACGTTCAGACGCAGACCGCAAACATCGGATTCAAGACTCAGAACAGCAATCTCGATGCAAGCATTTATAACTTTGCACCCGTTCTTACGCCCGTATCGCATTGGGATACCAACGACGACGGCACGGCGGATACCACTATGAGATTTACCGAAAGCTGGCGTAGCGTAAAGAACACCGGTTGGTGTATCTCTTACGACGCGGTTAAGTCCAACTCCGATAAGCTTTCGGCGGCTCTTGCTTTGGTTGATTACTTCTTCTCTAACGACGGTCAGATTCTTATGACCTACGGTCCTCAGGGCAATGCTGACGACGACGGTTCAACTACTGCTTGCAAAACTGAAGGCAACGGGTTCTGGTATGCTAATAAAGTTACCGGTACGGTTGAAGGCGTTGCGCTTGATACTAATGCTGACGGCTCTCTTACCGACACAACTTTAAAGGCTCTTGTAACTGCAAAAGTTCTTAAAACCAACGACAACATTCAGTACTATGCTAACCCCGGAGATAAGGACGCAAACGGAAATCTGATTAACGTTTACGAAGACGATTATTTCGTTTACAAAAACACGCTGTATACGGGTAGCTATTATAAAGGCAGAATGATCCCCACGCTTACAAAGAGCGCACTTGTAATGTTTGAAGCTTCGAGTCTCGGCGACCATTCGTTTACCAACTATGCGCGTTACTATATCGGTTCCGCTCTTAACATCGGTAATAAGGACCAGGGCTTCGAATACCAGTGTACTGCAGACTGCGGTATCGTAGGTGCGGACATTGTCAACATTGCACTCGTAAACGGAACTATAAGGCACACCGAACAGCTTTCTCCCGACGAGGCTGAGGCAAACGACAGCTGGTGGTATATGCTTACTCCGACCCTTCTTCCTTACAAGACGGCGGTAAATAACGTAATCACGACTGCGCCCTATACTATAATAACTGCACTCGGCGGTGCCGAAACGTCTCTCTTCAAGGTTGACGGCAGTGTGCCCAACCTCCTTAACGACGTTATGGCTTACGGTCTTGGTTCGGGACACCTTATCAGAACCATGAACAACGGCGACAAAATTCCCAATACCGCTGCCGAATTAATCGTATATCTTAACAATATAAACTAATTAAAGTATAATACAGCAAAATTCAAATATTAAAACCTTTGTCTGCGCCCGCTTTCGGGCGGGCGCGGGACAAAAAAATTTGGGGAACGTGATATGAAGACTCAAATGAGATTTCAAAAATACTTAATTCTCGCGGCGTTAATCGTTGCGGCGTTAAGTTTCGTCTATGCGCTTTCGTTCTGCGGCGGCACAATATACCAGTATGGTACGCTTTACGACGACGACGCCTTAATACCCGGTGTCAAAGCGCTGTTTGATGCGTCGCAGATGTATAACGACGTCTTAGTATGGCTTACGATTGTATTTATACTCGTCATCGTACTTAATTACATAATGTCTACGCATAAAAGGCGCAACTACTATGCAACTAACTACGTGTCGATTATACTTACGATTGTCTATGCTGTCGGTTTTGCTGCAGTGCTTGCTTGGATTGTAACCGATACATATACGTTGTTTACTGCAATCGATAGAGATCTTGCGGCGGCAAACTATTTAGGCACCGAAGGCTTCAGTTATTCGATAATTAACTTTATTTTCGGATATATCGTGGTTGGTATAGCGGTAATAACCGCAGGCTTGTTCATTTTCAACCTCGTTTGGAAAGTTAAGCTTATGAAAGGCGAAAAGAAACTGCTTGCCAAACAACCCGTACGAATAGCAGAAGTTGCAGAGGAGGCTGTGTAATATGAAAAAGCTTACTCCTAATCAACAGATTATCGCGGACGATATTCTCCGTTACAAGAGAAACAAACTTGCGCAGATTTTAGCTATTTTAGGCATCGTTTTCAACTGCCTGTATTTCTGCCTGTTATACGCCATTCCCGGTTCGGGTATGAGAACTATTACACTTGGCGTTTCAGTAGTGCTTACGCTGATACTCCTGCTTGTGGTTTTCCTTTCGTCAGAGGGCGTAAAGGGCTATAACAAAAAATTCAGCATAGTGCTTTTGGTAATTGCCGCATTCCAGATTTTAAGGATATTCTACTATCCCTTGAATGGTTTGCAGTCCAATTCGCTTAATGGAATAGGTTACTTCGGTTATTATCCCGACAACAGCAGCATAGCATTTTTCATAATAATGGTTATCTGGCTGTGCGCATCTTCGGCATGTCTGATAGCTTCCGCTGTGCTCGGTTGGATTTACGCTTCAAGACTTGCAAAGTTCCAGAAGGCTATCGATAAAGAAGAAATTTCGGTTGAACAGACCTTAAAGGATATGGACGCCGAGGACGAGGCAAATGCACTCCAAGTGGATTCGAGCGTAGAACTGGATTTTGAGGAGGGAAAATAATGCCTGAGGTAAACATTCAACATTTAGATAAAATATACGATAACAAGGTGCAGGCTGTATTTGACTTTAACCTTGACATCAAGGACGGCGAGTTTATAGTTTTGGTCGGCCCCTCCGGTTGCGGAAAATCGACCACGCTCAGAATGGTAGCCGGTCTTGAAGACATAACCAAAGGCAACCTGATTATCGACGGCAAGGATTGTACCCGTTTACCTCCCAAAGACAGGGATATAGCGATGGTTTTCCAGAACTACGCGCTGTACGGGCACATGACTATATACGAAAATATGGCTTTCTCGCTCACGCTCCGCAAGGAGAACAAAGAGATAATACACAGAAAGGTTATGGCGGCGGCTGAAATCCTCGATTTAAAGAGCCAGCTCAACAAAAAGCCCAAACAACTTTCCGGCGGACAGCGCCAGCGTGTTGCTATGGGCCGTGCGATTGTCCGTAACCCCAAGGTTTTCCTTTTTGACGAGCCCCTTTCAAACCTCGACGCAAAGCTGAGAGGTTCGATGAGAAGAGAGCTTATCCTGTTACATAAAAAGCTGAACGCAACTATTATGTACGTAACCCACGACCAGACCGAGGCTCTGACCCTTGCGGACAGAATAGTTTGTATGTCGATGGGACACGTTCAGCAGATAGGCAAACCTATCGAGCTGTACGAAAAACCCGCAAATACCTTTGTGGCTACCTTTATAGGACTTCCTCCTATGAATATGTTCGAAGGCAAAATCCAGGGCGGTTATTTCAAGAGCGACTTGTTCGAGTATCCTCTGAGCGAAAAGCAGATTATGCAGCTTAAAGAGTATGAGGGCAAAGAAGTAATTCTGGGCGTCCGCCCCGAAAACGTAACCCGCGACGGCTCGGTTAAATTAAACATTACCAACAATGAAAATCTGGGTATGAACACCCTTGTGCACGGCAAAGTCGGCGGCGTTAAAAACGTTGTCTGCAAATTTGCCGAGTGGTGCAACTACAAAAACGGCGACGATATCAATATCGGTTTCGACCCCGCAATGATGCACTTCTTTGAAATGCCCGAAGGCGACTTGCCCGGCAAGGCGATAATTAAGGAGGGATAAAGATGGAAGAAATCGAAAAGGTAGTGGAAGCTGCCGAAGTTCAGCCTTCCGAAGAAAAGCAACTTTCCAAATCCGCAAGGGCCGGCGCAGCCATAAAGGAATGGTTCAGAAAATTCACGGTTAAGCTTAAACACAGACCTATGAACATTGCGTTTTTCGTTTTGATTGTTTCTGCAATCGTGTATCTGTGTTCGCTCGGCAACTATTCGCAGTCCGCGCTGAAATATCAGATTGTCGACTGGCTGGGACTCAGTATTTTCGTAAATACTCTGTTCTGCATACTGTCCCTTTTGCTGTTTATGAACTCTTTCCCCAAGCGTTCTAAAAAGCCTAAGATAGTTATGCTGATATTGTTCTTCCTGTTTGTTGCGGCAATGATAACTTTCGACGTTTTGTTCTACGTCCGCGCAGGAAACGCATACAACAACGACCTTTCAAATCCCAGCTGGGATCCGACTATAAAAGCCGACGTGCAGAGCTATATGATTCCCGCGCTTAATTCGGCGATTGCGCATATCGTGCTTGTCGGACTCGGCGCAATTCTCACGGCGACTTATCCTCTCTACGGTAAGCTCTTGAATATGATCAACACCAAAAAGGTTATCGAGTCTACCGAGCTTAAAGAGGTTATCGAAACCGAGGACGAGTAATAATTTCTTAAATAAAAATAAAAGCAATTCAGCCGGCAAAAATTATTTTGTCGGCTGAATTTTGAAAAGGTAAACCATGGCGAAAAAGAAAAAGAAGTTTCAGGAAACCACGATAGAAAATTACTACGACCTGAAGCTGGACAAAATTGACGAGCTTGTCGCCGCTTTAAAAGACGACGCCCCCGCCGAACAGACCGACCTGACTTATAACGTAGCCGAAATAACCGGCGACGACAGCGCAAAAAGCCGTCAAAGGGAGTTTGACCCCTACAAGGTGGACAAGTTTTCAAGAATACCCGCCTGGGTAAAAGCCCTGTTCATAAAATTCTGGTTTGCGGGTTGCGTGTGCTATTTCGTAATGTTCGGACTGCGAATAAACGAGCTGGATAAGCTGGTGGTTCTGGGCGCGGTTTTGGGACTGGTCGTAGACGTGCTCGTAAATCCGCTGTTCAGATATATGGAATCGGACAAAAAGGAATACAACGCTTATATGATGTTTCCTTTTCCGTTCAAAGCGTTCTGGACCTTTTTCACCAATATAATTTACTACGTTTTCATAATCGTCTGCGTAAAATTATGCTATGACGGCATAAATACGCTTGCAAATATAATTTCAGGAACGGAAAATGAATTAAAAGTGGGTGTAGAACCCTTGCTTTTTGGAGTGTTTGCCGTTATAATTGATATGATTTTCATCGGCATTAAAGACGGAATAGTTATACTGATTAAAAAACGCAAAAACTCAAATAAAGAAGGAACCTTAAATGTTTAAAAAATTGTTCGTATCCTCAACCACAGCTTGTTTCGAGCTTAAAAACACGACGCCCTATTACAGTCCCACAAGCTATAACGTGCTTTTAAACGGCAAAATAGCGGGCGTGTTTGAAACCAACGTGTTTTCGCTTTACAATCTCGAACCCGACTGCGAGTACACGGTAGAGGTTGCGGGCAATATTTTAAAATTCAGAACCCTTGCCGAAACTGCGGTTATCGACGTTAAGGAGCTCGGCGCACAGGGCGACGGCGTAACGGACGACACCTATTACGTTCAAAAGGCTATCGGGCGCTGTCCCGTAGGGGGCAGGGTGCTGTTTCCCGAGGGCACTTATCTCGTGCGTCCGCTCAGCCTTAAAAGCAATATAACCATAGAACTCAAAAGGGGCGCGACAATTTTGGGCGACGAGCGCGAAACGAGCTATCCTTATATTCCCGCGCGCAATCCTTACTCTAAAAAGGAAGAGGTTTTGGCAACGTGGGAGGGCGAGCCCTTCGACTGCCATATGTCCCTCATTCACGGCTATAAGGTCTGCAATATTATGATTGTCGGCGAGGGAACAATAAACGGAAACGCCGACAAATCGACGTGGTGGAACAGACCCAAGGGCAGAGCGGTTGCCCGTCCCCGCCTTGTATTTTTGAACAAGTGCAAAAATATCCGTATGCACGGCGTAACCTGCAAAAATTCCGCAAGCTGGAACGTGCACCCCTATTTTTCAAAAAATATCAGCTTTTACGACTTGAAGATAGAAAATCCCTACACTGCGCCCAACACGGACGGTCTTGACCCCGAGAGTTGCGACAAAGTCGATATCGTCGGCTGTAAATTCAGCGTGGGCGACGACTGTTGTGCTATAAAATCGGGCAAGCTGTATATGGGCAAGACTTATAAAACTCCCGCAAGCCGCCACACCTTGCGCAACAACCTCTTCCAGGACGGACACGGCGCAATAGTTTTAGGCAGCGAAATGAGCGGAGGCGTACGCGATTTGACCGTGTGCCAGTGTCTGTTCAGACATACCGACAGGGGTCTGAGAATAAAGAGCAGGCGCGGCAGGGGCAAGGACGCGATTATAGACGGCGTAGTTTTTGAAAATATAAAAATGGAAAACGTTATAACGCCGTTGGTTATAAATATGTATTACAACTGCGACCCCGACGGAAATACAGAGTACGTCTGGACGCGCAGTAAAAATATGCTCGTTGACGACCGCACACCCTACCTCGGCAAATTTGTGTTTAAAGACATTGTATGTGAGGACTGCGAGTGTATGGCGGGTTACTTTGACGGACTTACCGAACAGCCCATTAAAGAGGTCGTTATCGAAAACGTTTCATTCTCCTTCAAGGACGATGCAAGAGCTTACGAGCCCGCTATGCTTTTGGGCGTGGACGCCTATTGCAAAGCAGGTCTTTACGTTGACAACGTTGAAAAGCTCGTGCTTAAAAACGTTACGTTCGAAGGAGTCGAAGGCGAAAAAATCATCAAAAAGCACCTCGGTCAGGTTATCGGGGAATAAATATAAATTCATAGATAAAGGGGAAAAATATGGATTACACGCTTATTGACAGGTATATAGACCGTCTTATCGACGATTCTACGCCGGACAAGCCTATCTGGAATATCGAAAACATCAAGCACGGCAAGCCCGCAGGCTGGAATTACATAGACGGCTGTATGATGACCTCGCTTTATACTATCTACCTTTTGACGGGTAAGAAAAAGTATATGGATTTCATCGACAGGTTTGTGGACTATTACGTTTTCGAGGACGGCTCGATACGCGGCTACGAAAAAGAAACCTACAACGTCGACAATATCAACGAGGGCAGGGTGCTGTTCGACTTGTACCGCGAAACGGGCAAGGAAAAGTATAAAAAGGCAATAGACCTTTTGTATTCACAGCTTCAAAGTCAGCCGAGGACGCCTATCGGGAATTTCTGGCACAAGAAAATTTATCCCGACCAAGTCTGGCTTGACGGACTTTATATGGCGCAGGTTTTTTACACGCGCTACGAAACCGAGTTCAACGGCGGTAAAAATTTCGGCGATATTGTAAACCAGTTCCAAAACGTTTACGACAATATGTACGACAAGCAGAGGCGGCTCTATTACCACGGTTGGGACTACTCGAAGACCGCTTTCTGGGCGGATAAAGAGACGGGACTTTCAAAAAGCTTTTGGCTTCGTTCGGTCGGCTGGTATACCGTAGGACTTGTGGACGTAATCTGTTATTTATCCAGCGGTGCAAAAGAGGCAAAGGCACAGCTCATCAAAATTTTAAAGGACACCTTAGAGGGTCTTGAACAGTATATCGACAAAGACGGCAAAATGTTCTGGCAGGTCGTTGACCGGGGCGGAAGAGAGGGGAACTATCTCGAAACGTCGGGCAGTGCGATGATTGCATACGCTATGATGAAGGGCGCAAGGTTCGGGCTGGTAGATAAGAGGTTTTCAAAAATCGGCGAAGAGGTGTTCAACGGTATCTGCAATAAATACCTTTCGGAAACGGACGGAAAGTTAAACCTCGGCGGTATCTGCCTTATGGCGGGACTGGGACCCGAAACTAACAGAAAGCGCGACGGCTCGTACGGATATTACATATCCGAGCCCGTTGTCGAAAACGACGCAAAGGGCACGGGACCTTTCGTAATGGCTTATACGGAAATTAATCAGTTATAAATTCAAAGGTCTTTGCCAAGCGGCAAAGACCTTATTTATTTTCGTATTCGGTAGGGGAAACTCCGTAGTATTTTTTGAACACGCGTGAAAAGTAAAGCGGTTCCGAAAAACCGCACGCCTCGGCAATCTGCGAAACGGTATATCCCGAGTACTGGTTGGAAATTCCGCTTTTTATAAGACACTCGGCAAGTTGCATACGTTCGCGCGTTAAAAATTCGCGCGGGGTAACGCCAACTTCTTTCTGGAACAGCTTCCTCACATAGTCGTAGTTCAGCGGCAGTTTTTTTATCGTTGCCTCTAACGAAAAAGTTACGTTTGAAAGATTGTTTAAAATTTCCGCGCGCACCGTTCGGGTTACGGGCGAGTATTCCACGTCCTCCGCGAACGCGGTTGCAAAGCCCGCCAAAAGTCCGCCCAACGAGGACAAAATCAGCTCTTTTTTGCTGAGTTGCGACTTCGCGTAAAACTGCGCCTGTTCTGCGATTTTTGCAATTTCGCCGCGCGCGTCGGGGATAACCGTTATTTCCTTAAAGGGCAACAGGGCTTTTTCGACGGTGATTATAACGGCTTTGCCGCATTCTATGCAGTACGCGGTAAGGGGAGGAATTACCGCAAAACCGTCCGTCGGCACCGAAAAAGTTTTATCCGCCGCACTTATTTGCGCATAGGTTTCGGGCAGGGCGATTTCAAAGCTTTTGCTTACCCGCTTTGTTCCGCTCTCCGCACTTATAACCGAGGTTATAGTATTCATATCCGTATTGTACCATATAATATCCGAATTGTGCAAATAAAAAACAGCGTTGCAAAGAACGCTGTTTTTTATTTGGTTGCTCACATACAAGAAGCGCATTGTTTATTTAAGCCGTGTCAAAGCTCAAGAGCTTAATTATATTATACTTTGCGATGGGCAACTTGTAAATGTCATAATTATGACTATATTTTAAAGCCTGGTTGTCGCCTTTAGGCTAACTATCAGAAAGACGGTTG
>JAIDOO010000149.1 GCA_029063275.1 Clostridia bacterium | reverse complement strand
GCCCGTTTACCGTACGACGCCTTTAACCGCGAAATCGCAGATTTACTTATAGCGGTAAACAGAAGCTATAACAAGTCTGACTATATCCCCGCTATTGCGTGGGGCAGAAACGCAAGGTTCGTAAGAAACTTGTCCGTGGGCGACAGGGTTGCACTTTCGGGCAGAATTCAGAGCCGCGAGTACCAGAAAAAACAGCCCGACGAAAGCTTTGTTACAATGACCGCGTTCGAGGTTTCCATTTCTAAGCTTGCCGCGTTTGACGACGAGTCCGAGTTTGACATAGAGCAGGAATTCGATTTGTACTCCGTTCCCAGAACGTACGAGCAAAACGAAAATTAAACGAAGTTATAAATTAAACGCGCCCGACGGCTTTGCCGTCGGGCGCATAAATTATTCGGTTTTTTCAACGATACCTTCGGTCAGTTCTTCAAACGAAGTGCCGAGGACGTTTATAATTTTAATTATATTATATAACGAGGGCTCAACTTTATCACATTCCCATTCGCTGACACGTTGCTGTGTTGTGTTCATTTTCAGGGCAAAGTCATTTTGGTTCATTTTATTTATTTTTCGCAAATGCTTTAAATTTCCGCCGAACGTACTCACAAATTAATTTTACACTAAAAGCCGTGTTTTTATTTGACATACACTAAATTTAGTGTATAATAGTAAAGTGTAAAAAATATTTTTCCGAAGAGGGGTACTGAGATGAAGCCGCCTATAGGTGTGTTAATTTTAAGAGCAATACAATGGTTCGTAACGATAGGTTTGATTTTGAGTGCGGGTTTATGCCTGTCGGGCTCGGGTTTTAGCGCGCTGATTTTAGTGGAGTGTGCGTATATTGTATTTAAGGGCTTTGAGTGGTTAGTGTTTTATCATGACAAATTCACGGGAAGGCTCAGGCGGTTTTTCAGTGCGGTATCTGCCGGCGCGGTAGCAATTATCATAGCCGCGATTGCGGGAGTTTATATAACCGACCCTACGGCAAAAAGTATTTTAAACTTCGTAATAAAAACCGTAGCTTTGATTTTGGCTTTTCCCATCGTGGTGCCTATGATGCCTGAAGCTAAATCGGACGATAAATGGCTGTTGAGCACACACGACCTGACTTCAACTCAGAGAACGTTATTCAGACTTTTTTCCGTTCTTTACCGTATTTGTGTGCCCGTCGGTATGGCGCTAACAATTTTTGCAAAGCACTTTATCGGATTTTATTTTGAAAGCTTAATTATTGCAGGTTGCGTTTTCTGGTGCGCCCGTTACGTGGTCGAGCTGTATTGTTGGTGGAATTGCGCGATTGTCTATGCCGCTTCGTCTGAGCAGGAATATGACAACGGCAGTTGCAATGATACGGGTGAGAGGACGCTGAACGAACACGACGTATATTTAGTAGTCAAAAAAATCGCCGACAAGTGGTCGTATAGGGAAGAGCAGATTTCCGCAATGACGCAGGGGTCGGTGCGTTACAACGTTTCGTTTGACGTTTCCGGCGACAGGATAAATTATTCTGTAAGCGGCAAACTTTCTTCGGTAAGTAACGCAGGCGAGGCGCAAACTTACGCGCGTAGTAAAATCGATAAAGCGGCGTTTAACATTAAAGAGGAAACGGGCAGAGAGCTGCAGAAATTAAATCTTCCTCATTCTTATGAAATTAACGTGGATATAGGAT
>JAIDOO010000148.1 GCA_029063275.1 Clostridia bacterium | reverse complement strand
AGAGGGTGCATACCCGCAGTAGTGAAAAGAACCGTGGGGTCGTTTTCGGGTATAAGTGAAGCAGAGGGAATTATTTTATGCCCCTTGCTTTCAAAAAATTCAAGATAGGTTTTACGCAAATTTTCCGAAGTTATTTTTTTCATATTATTTTACCTTACTTTTTGATAATAGTATAGCCCTCTTTTCCGTCCTTTACCGCATAGCCCAGCGCGTCGATTTTTCCGCGCAGTTCGTCCGCCGAAGCCCAGTTTTTATCCTGTTTTGCCTGCCACCTCTTTTCGGCGAGGTCTTTCACCTCTTCGGGTACTTCCTGCCCGTCCTTATCCGCAAACCGCGAAAGGTAGTCGTCCGCCTCTCTTTTGAAAAAGCCCAAAAGCGAATAGGTCTTTTTTATCTGGTAAACCTCTTCGGCACAGGAGCCGTCGCCCTGTTCGAATTTTGCCGAAATTCCTTTGAACAACCCGAAAAGTCTTGACAGCGCCAGCGCGGTATTGAAGTCGTCCGACATATCCCTGTCGAAATCTTCGTCAATCCGTTTACAGCCCTTTCCTCCCCTGCCGTATTTGTCCTCTACCTTTTTTATGATTTTGTAAAAGGATGTTATATGCTTTTCGGCTTCGTCGAAAATGCCGTCCGTTAAATTTATATCGGCGCGGTAATTGAATTGCAGAAGCGCAAATTTAACCGCCTCGTTAGAGTATTTTTTTAAAAGGTCGTCCAAAAGTATACTGTTGCCGAGGCTCTTCGACATCTTCTGACCGTTGACCTTTATAAGTCCGTTGTGCGTCCAGTACTTTGCAAACTGCTTCCCGGTAAGACTTTCGCTCTGCGCGATTTCGTTCTCGTGGTGCGGAAACACCAGATCCCTGCCGCCGCCGTGTATATCGATCTGGTCGCCGAAAGCCGCGCGCGTCATTGCCGAGCACTCTATGTGCCAGCCGGGTCTGCCCTTGCCCCAAGGGGAATTCCAGCAGATTTCCCCCTCCTTCGCCGCCTTCCATAGTGCAAAGTCGGCGGGACTTTTCTTTTCTTCGCCGTTCTCTATCCTTACGCCGTCAAGCATATCTTCGACCGACCTTCCGCTGAGACAGCCGTAGCGCTTAAAGGTCGTTACGTCAAAATAGACGTCGCCGCAGGGCGCGGCGTAGGCGTGTCCGCTTTCGATAAGCTTTTTGATAAAGTCGATTACGTTGCCGATATTTTGGGTAGCTTTCAGCCAGTGGTCGGGCTCGCCTATATCCATCTCTCGCATAACCGCGTCAATCTTTTTTATCATATCGGCGGCATACTTGTCCGCAGGTATTCCCGTTTCCTTGGATTTGGCTATGATTTTATCGTCTACGTCGGTATAATTCCTTGCGTAGGACACATTATAACCCTGCTTTTGCAGGAACTTGCGCATAATATCGTAAATCAGCGCCTGATAGCCGTGTCCTATATGCGCCTCGCCGGAAACCGTTATGCCGCAGGCGTACATCTTAACTTTGCCCTCTTCTATGGGCGCGAACTCTTCTTTTGTTCTCGTCAGCGTATTATAAATTTTCAATTATTCTGCCTCCGGCTTTCTGCCGTTGATTTTTACTATCCTTGCAGGAACCCCGACCGACGTAGCGTTAGGAGGAATATCGGCAAGCACTACCGCGCCCGCGCCTATTTTTGCGCAGTCGCCTATATGTACCCTGCCAAGAACTTTCGCACCTGCGGAAATTACGCAATTTTTACCCACCGTAGGGTGGCGTTTGCCCGTTTCTTTACCCGTACCGCCGAGCGTTACGCCCTGATAAAGCACGGTACCCTCGCCCACTTCCGCCGTTTCGCCTATAACAACGCCTTGACCGTGGTCTATGAACACGCCGGGCGCGATTTTTGCCGCAGGGTGAATTTCGATACCGGTAAAAAATTTTGCCGTCTGCGAAATTATGCGCGCGATAAGCTTTAAGCGGATTTTAAGGAACGCCTGCGCGAACCTGTGCGCGATAAGCGCGTGCACGCCCGAGTAGGTTAAAAGTATTTCTAATTTGTTCCGCGCGGCGGGGTCGTTGAGTTTTGCCGCATTTAAATCCGCGCGCAGTCTTGAAAAAAACATTTTAAAAAATTACACCCTTACAGTATATGTAAAGGCGTAGAACTACTGTTAACAGTCGATTATTAAAATGCTTTCCCGCCGAATTTTCTTAATTATATATTAAACCTCTTGTAATTGCAAGCAATTTACCCTCGCTTGCCTTTCCCTTTTTGTCGGGGTGAAAATTTGTGCTCAAAGTGAATGAAAATTTTTCACAAATACAAGATTGTTTTGTTAAAAAATTTCTTAAATTCCTTGACAAAAAGCCGTTATTATGTTACAATTTGTTCAGCATCTAAAAAGTGATAAAAATTCACAAAGGAGACTTAAATGAAACGTGAACGCATTGAGGAAATCGCAGAAATTCTTGACCGACGCGGTAAAATGACGCTGGAACAGCTTGAAGAAGTTTTCCCCAACGTCTCCCAAATGACGTTGAGGCGCGACCTTTTTCAGCTTGAAGAGGACGGCCGAATTATCCGTATCCGCGGCGGCGCTATGTCCGTCAAGGAAGTGCAGAAGGTTTCCGGTGAGGAATACACGAAAAAGACCACTATTAATACCGACGCGAAGATAGTAATCGCGCAAAAGGCGGCAGGGCTCATCGACGAAAATTCAAGCATTTTTATCGACGGCGGCACTACTGCTATGTACCTTTCAAAAGAAATGCCCGACTTGAAGTGCAACATCTTCACAAACGGCATTGCCGTTGCAATGGAGCTTGCGCAGAAAAAGAACGTAAATATCACCGTCGTCGGCGGCCAGCTTATGAGGGAAAACCTTTCCACCTCTTCGCCTGCGGCAAAGGAATATTTCGATTTGACTAATTTTGAAATCGCAATAGTTTCGGCAACGGCGTTTACTCCCGAAAACGGTTTTTCGTGTAACAGTCAGATTGAAAGCGACCTTTTAAAGAGCGTATTCAAAAAGGCAAGGCACGTTTATATGATGCTTGACAGCTCTAAAATAGGAAAAATCAACCCCTATACATTTGCCAAGCTCGAGGATATCGACGTGCTTATTACCGACGACAATTTCCCAAAGGAATACAAAGCCTTGTTCGAAGCCGAAAACATCGTCGTAATGTAATTTATAAAACATTAATCCACGCGGCTATGCCGCGTGGATTTTTTTATTTAATAAAAATGAAAGAGGTCGGATTTCTCCGACCAATACTATGATAATAAAAAGCTTATTTATCTTTGTTTGATATTATAACGGCTAGTTCGTAAGAAATTAGACCACCTGCTAAAAAGCAAAAACACATTAACGGATTTTTTTCAATTATTGAAACCACCAGACCGCCGCAAGCGACAAGAACTGCTAAAACCCTAAAAATAATTCCTTTCATGTTTCACCTTCATTAATACCTGTATCTAACCACAACATATAACAGATGCTGTAATTTTGGGAAATTTAATTGTTTCATAGAAACTCCTTTAAAAAATTTTTAATTAAATTTCCTTAAGAAAAAAACGCCCCAATAAGGGCGTAAAATTTTCATAGTATTCTTCATTCATCCGGACTTTACCGTCGGTATAGGAATCGCACCTATTCGGGAACTTGCGTTCTTCTCAGACTACTCCTGTAAAGAGATTACTGCCGGTAAGGAATTTCACCTTGCCCCAAAGAAATTTAATTGTATAAATATTGTATCAAGTTTGTTTTCTTATGTCAAGTAATTATAAAAAATCTATCCACGCGGCTATGCCGCGTGGATACTTTAATCACTCCAACGGTGCTTGTTAAGGGTCCTGTCCTTGACGTCGTCGTAAAACTCAAAATATTTTTCGCGGACCTCGTCCACCGTCATCCCGTCGTCCAAAAGATTTAAAAGTCCGTCCAGCTCTTCGGGCGTAAAGTCCGACAGACAAAACTCGCCGTCAAACGCCTGCGCCAATTTCATTAAATCCCAGCTAGTTGCTTTCATATAAATCTCTCTTTTTCAGCCGCTTTAACGGTTGTTTTTTGCGTGTTCAAGCATTTCGAGATATGCAGTCATATCGCAATCGTGATCCGAGTAGCTGTAAACCACGTTTGTTTGCGAGTCGGCTGTACCCGTGGGTTTTGCAATCTTCAAATCCATTTTACCTTCCCACCTCTCGGCTATGGTGTACGTCTTGAAAAGTCCGTTAGGCCAAAGGAAGAAAACGATTAACAATCCCGTATCTTCGGGATCTTCGGGGGCGCTCTTCCAGTTGCAGTTTCCGCTGGTGCCGTTGGCGTTTTTAAGCATAGTCATCGAAGCCTGGTCGGCGTTTGCTACTTCGGTATCGATGGACATAACAACAAAAATACTTTCGTCGTCGTCAACAAAAACGGTTGCGTTCTTTACTATATTATCCGCAAGAATGTTTATATTGCCGTGAATATAACCGTTGCCGTTCCCTGCCTGCGCCTGTATGTCAGCCTCTATCTCTTCAAGCGTATTCAGCTTAGCGCCTTTTTTCATTATTACGTCTGAAACGCCCCAGTCGTCGCCCGTGCGCCAATCGGCGGCAAGCACGTTGCAGGACAAATCGTCATTGTAGCCGCCGTATCTGATACTACTGCCTTCGCCCTCGAAACGGTACAAAAGATCGGTCTTGTCGGTCATTCTTATTCTTGCCGACTCAAACAAGCCTTTCCAAGTACCCATTGTACCAGTCGACTCTTTGACTTTTTTTATCGTTCTGTGAAAACGGTAACCGCAGGTTTGCTCGGTTTCGTTAACTCTTAAATAGTATTCCTGCCTGTCCGCAGTAGCCGCGCCTATTCCGCTGATGTCGGTCGTTCCCGTCTGATTGCTGAAATATACAAACTTGTCCAACTGACTTTCGTTATAGCAGGCGTAGGCATACAGCTTTGCCGCCGCAGAGTTTGCCGCAGCGACAACTTCCGCATTTTCGGTATCGATCTCGCCGTCCTCGGTAAGATGCCGACTTGCCACCGCTTTGTACTCGGCAATAACCTGTTTTGTCTGAGCCTCATAATAAGCTTCGAAATCGGGCGCAACGTCTATATCGCGCATAAATTCGCCGTTATCGGGAATAGTAACACGCGTCCCCTTGCAGCCTTTACATCCTGTAAAAAACGAGAATATCGCAATTACGGGAGCCACTATGAACGCCAACGCTTTAACAATCTTTTTCATCGTTTATCCCTGAATATATTTACGTAATTACAATTATACCACGTTTATTACCGTTAAGCAAGGAAATTACGCCTTATATGACAAAATTGTAATAAATATTTATGACAGTAGTCAGATGGATTTCACCACACCGGAAAACAGTGTGGTATCGTTTTTGTCGGTGATGATAAACCCGAAAGTTCCGTCTATAACAAAATCCTCAAAAACGTAATCGAATTCGGACGGCTCGATAGAAGTATCATAGACCATTACCGTAACAGCCGCGCCCTCAATTCCCATTTCGTCAACGGTCAATTTGGTTACGTGCTTTACACTGTTGCAAAAGCTGTCCTCATCGGTCAGACTTGAAAAATCGCAACCTCCCGCAAACAGACGCTCTACGCCGTAGTTTTTACTTAAAATTCCTTTAACTTCCTCATCGTACGAGCAGTCGTATTCGGGGAACAGACAACGCGTTTCGTAAATAATTGCGTTTTCGTCGTCCACGCTCTGATAGACGAGCGAGTTCACCTTTTGCAAATTTTCGGCGGTAAAAACGTCGTCAACGGAGTAGCCGTCGTTCGGCAGAATGAATTTCAGCTTATAGCCATCGTAAGTCGTTGTGTAAAAGGCGGAAAAAGCCTCTTCCTCATACGCCCTGCCGCTTATATAATTACCCTGCAACAGCTTGGTTGCGGTTGTCGTGCCGTCATAATTTTTAAAGTCGTAGCTTTTGTCTGTAAAATCCAATCCTTTGCCGTCGGTGTTCCACACGGCTTTAAGATACAGTGTATTAATCAGTGCAAACAGAGTTTCAGGCGAAAGCTGAAAGTCCTTGTCTATAAGTCCGCTCGTTCTCTCTTTCACGAAATCGCGCACAGCTTGGTTCGCCGCCGCATTGTCGTTTGCAAAATCGGCGGCGTAGGAATAGCAGTAATAATAGTCCGAAAGCGCGTCGATACAAGGTTGCTTTACGGGCGTATCCTCGTTCACCCAGATAGAGTTAGTGAGCGTTAGTCTACCGACTATCTCGCTATTGACGCCCCGTCCGATTGCAAGCGAGCGGTAAAGCAGTGAAATATTTTCTTTCAATTCACTGTAAGAAACGCCGAGGGCGTTCAGAATTTCGTTGCGGGTTTCGCCTGCGGCGCACTCCGCAGCAAGCGAAAGAGCCATATAAACAGAAACGGGCGAAACAGCGAAGTTGTCCGCCTTGTCGTAATCGGCATAAGTGTATTCGGCAAATGTGGCGGCAAAATTTTCCGCAGCGGCTTTGAAATTCAAGTAATTTTCGCTATTAAACTGTTCGTAACTTACGGGCGTAATCGTTTCGGGCTTGCCAAGCAGCGTACTTTTGCCCTCCGTGCCTTTGCCGCAAGCCGTAAAAGAAAGCGCGCAAAGGACGGTGCAGGCGCAAGAAGCCAATGCTTTAAACCTAATTTTCATAATTTGCCTCCTTTTTTTTGTGTTTATTATACCAATGAAAAGCCTTTTTGTCAATCCCGCTCTTTTTACCCAAAAACGGGAGTATTCTCAGAATTGCAGAACAGAAATGTATTCAACACCGCCTGAATAGGCGGTGCAAAAATAAAAGACACAACTTTTGTTGTGTCTTTTATTTTTGAAATCCGGCAACTTCCTATCCTCCCGAGCGGTGTCCCGCTAAGTACTTTCGGCGTAAACGAGCTTAACTTCTGTGTTCGGAATGGGAACAGGTGGATCCTCGTTGCCATCATCACCGGAATGGCTATATAACAGCTTGCGCTGATAATATACAATTATTTTCGTGGGTGTCCCCTCACCGCACGACGCTTCCTGCACGATTATCTTCGCACTTTAGGCTTTTTCAACTTCACTTTTCCGCGAAGCCTGACAACTGCATAGTAGTAAAAGAGGGAAATTGATACATAAAAGGTTGTATTACGCTCGTTAAAATGTAGCTAATCTTCGTAAATTTAAGGATTCGTTTCAATCATCTTTGCTCAACTTGCGTTGAGATCAAGCCCTCGACCTATTAGTATCGGTCAGC
>JAIDOO010000147.1 GCA_029063275.1 Clostridia bacterium | reverse complement strand
GATTGGCGATATTATGCGCAAGCTCGAAGGTTGGAAAATCTTGGATGTCGATGCAGATGTGCTTGGCAATAACCACGGGCAAGAATTTTTTGGACTACTCAACGAAGAAAGCGGGGTGTTTATATCTTGCGCTCGAGGACAGTTTGTATCGCTTAAAAGACAGACTCAATAAACTCCTTGCCGGCGAAGTTGCTCCGTCGAATTTTTATATGGGAGTAACGGCGGGAATTCTCGACGGCAATCTTATTCAGCAGCTTGATGAAGAGCTTGAAGAGCATCCGGACATAAAGCTGATTATTATTGATACCTTGCAGAAGGTGCGAGGTTCGGCAAAGAAAAATGAAATAGCATACGCCACGGACTACCGAGAGCTTGGCGAGCTTAAGACTTACGCCGACAAGAATAAAGTGTGTATCTTCCTTATTCATCACCTCAGAAAGATGGCAGATGAGAACGACGTGTTCAATATGATATCAGGCAGTAACGGTATTATGGGCGTTAGCGACACCATCTACATTATTTACAAGAAAAAGCGTCAGGACGACAGCGCAACGCTGTTTATGACCGGTCGAGATATAAGACAGCAGGACATAGTGATAAGGTTCGACGAAGATAAGTACCGATGGTTTATGGTCGGTACTGCAAAGGACGAAGAGGACAAGCGCAAAAAGCGTGAGTACGAAAATAATCCGATTATAGTAACGATAAAAAAACTTATGCAGTCTTCGCTGCTCGGTTGGAAAGGCACGGCAACTGACATGATGAAAGCGGTGTTCGACGTTACGGGCAAACCGTGCGCCTGCGATGCAAGGTCGCTCGGGAAAGTAATCACGGATTATGAATCGCAGTTGTATTACGACGGAATAGAACACACAATGAAACGCAGCGGACAAAGCCGGATGCATTGCTTTACTAAACGTTCTACTTTCGGGAAAGGCAGTCAAAGTAATGTGTTTGATGACGATTGAGTGACGTTAGAAAAATTTACACGTCACTTATAAATACACTAATGTCACTATGTCACTAACGTCATAAATGACGCAAAAGCCCTAATAAAGCAAAAACTAATAGAGAGATTTATGTCACTATGTTATTTTGTGTAGTTGTGACATATATGACGTTTGTGACGTTGGTTTTTATAGGAGATAAAATGCGTGAAAGCGATTTGATTAAAAAAATAGCCGAGTATCTCAAAACCGTACCTAATCTCTTTTACTGGAAAGAACACGGCGGAATGTACGGAACGGCCGGGATACCCGATATAATCATCTGTTACAAGGGAAGATTTATTGCTCTGGAATGCAAGGTGGGAAGAAATATTCCTACTGTATTGCAAACGCAGACGATTAAACAAATAACCAAAGCGGGCGGGCTGGCAATGGTTGTCGGCTCGGTAGAGAG
>JAIDOO010000146.1 GCA_029063275.1 Clostridia bacterium | reverse complement strand
TTTCACGTTTCCGGACACGCGTGCAGTGAATAGCATAAAATTATTCACAACCTTTTAAAACCCAAATACTTTATTCCCGTACACGGCGAATACAGACATTTAAAAAAGCACGTTCAGCTTGCAGAGCAGCTCGGTATGCCCGAAAGCCGCGTGTTCATACCCGATATAGGAAATTGCGTTGAAGTAACTACCAACGGATTCCGCCGTGCGGAAAATATCACCGCAGGCTCGCGACTTATAGACGGCGAGGGTATCGAGGACGAAAAGGCAAGCGTCGTCATAGAGGACAGAAGAAAACTTTCCGAGGAAGGGCTTTTTATCGTGTCCGTTGCGGTATCGAACGGAGAAGTGGTGGGCGACCCCGCGATAAATTCGCGCGGCTTCGTCTTCGATTTTCACCATGACTACAACAAAGAAATGCGCGAGGTTATCGCGCGCGCAATAGACGGCTACGACCTGTCCCGCGGCACGGTTGACGAGCTGAAAAAGGTCATAAAGCGCAATTTCAGAAACTATCTTTTGAAAAAGACCAAGCAATCCCCTATGGTCGTTCCCGTTGTGGTTGAAATATGAGCTTCGGTTACGCGCACAACGATACCTCCGACGGCGAGCGCAAAACGCCGACGGCGCAATTTAACGGCGTTGCCCTTCCCGAAAAAATCGCAAGGATAAGGGAGGAGGCATTCGCACGAGAAATTCCCACGGCGGACGATGAAACGCTGAATTTCATATGCGCGTTGATTGCCGCCGTAAAACCCGAAAATATTTTAGAGCTGGGAACTGCCACGGGCGTTTCCGGTGCGGTAATGCTCGATATATGCAGGACGGCGCACCTGACCACTATCGAGCGCGACCCCGCTTTTTACGACGAAGCGGTAAAAAATTTCAGGTGCCTCGGACTTGATATGCGCGTTAAAGCAATTAACGCGGACGCACTTGAAGCGGTAAACACTCTTGACGGCGAATACGATTTGATCTTTCTCGACTGCGCAAAAGTGCAGTATATAAAACTTTTCCCCCATTTGAAAAAACTTTTAAAAAAGGGCGGAATTCTGCTCGCCGACGACGTACTACTCTACGGCTGGCTGACGGGCGAAGTTCCCGTTCCCCAAAAGCGGAAAATGCTTTATACCCACGTAAAAGAATATATCGACGAGGTTACAAACGATAGCGAGCTGTATACGAGTATCATAAACGTCGGCGACGGACTTGCTATGAGCGTAAAAAAATGAAAGCTCCACTGTTTGATTTGATTATAAGCGACGAGGCAAAAGTCCTGTCGGAAATAATTTTAGCGGACGAACAGCCGAAACACTGCGTCCGCCGCCTTGCCTATCAGTCTGTCGGTACTAACTCTATGGTCCCCGACCACACCGCGCGTGAATTTTTCGTGGGCGACGGCTTTGAAATTAAAAACAACATTCGCGTAAAAAAGAAATTCAGACAGCCTGTTTATTCTACTGCTGCGTTGCATTTTTTTGTGTTGCCTGCGATTTTTCTTTTTTTGACCGGTATTTTAATCTACTATTTAGTCAGCGGAACTGTTTATGATTCCAACGGATTGCGTGATGTGCTTATCATCGGCTGTGTGGCTTTGATTGCGCTTGCGGGCTGTATAAGCTTTACCGCGCTGTGGCTGCGCCGAAACAAGTTATTCGATAGCAAGTATACATACCTTGACGATTTGTTCATTTTATTCGATAACGAGGGAAATCCCTGTTGCGTTTGCACTGACGGTAATTCTGCGCGGGTCCTGTATAAGCAAACGGTGTATAAAATCGCCGAAAATAAAATAAAGACGGTAACAAATCCCATGCGGGTTTATATGGAGTATCTCGACCTCTTTCCGCAGTCCTTGCTGGATATGTCGGCTTACGTCCCCGACCGTAAAAAACACGTGCTTGCGGCAGAACCCGGAACTCATCCCCGTAGCCATATATCAGTAGTGGTAAACGAAACGGACAAGAAAATATCTCTTTCCGCAAATTTGAGCGACGGTAGCCAGGGTTGTCTTAACAGGGTACACAAGCTTCTTATCGATTTGGATAAAGATTACAGTATACAAGATACATATTCATGTATGGGCAATTATTACCCCTACGGCATAACTCTTGCAAGCGTGCGGGAGCGCGGCGAGGGCGTATATAAAGAATTGAAAAACTCGCTTTCGAAAAAATCGCCCGTATGGAATGTTTTGGGCGGTATTAACTTTAACGGAAAAATATAATGAATGTTGAACTTTTAGCCCCTGCGGGCAATTTCGAAAAATTAAAGACTGCGTTTTACTTCGGCGCGGACGCGGCGTACATAGGCGGCAAGGATTTTTCACTGCGCTCGTTCGCGGATAACTTTACCCGGGACGAGCTGGTTTCCGCAGTTAAGCTTGCGCACACGCTCGGCAAAAAGGTTTACGTTACGGCAAATATTTTTGCGAAAAACAAAGACCTTGCGCTTTTGGAAGATTACTTTGCGTTTTTGCAGTCGGCGGGCGCGGACGCGGCAATCGTATCGGACAGCGGCGCGATTTACGCCGCAAAAAAAGCCGCGCCGAAGCTTCAATTGCACATATCCACACAGGCGAATTTAACTAATAAATACGCCGTAAAATTCTGGCGCGAACAGGGCGCAAGCAGAGTTGTGCTTGCAAGGGAACTGTCGCTTGACGAAATTTCTGAAATTCACACTGCCGTTCCCGATATCGAATTAGAAGCATTCGTTCACGGCGCAATGTGCATATCCTACTCTGGCAGGTGCCTTTTGTCGGACTATCTTGCGCGCCGCCCGTCAAACCGGGGCGAGTGCGTTCAGGCTTGCAGGTGGAATTATCAAATCCGCAAATCGGACGAAAAATCTGACAGCGGCTGGCTGGAAATCTCGGAGGACGGCAAGGGTACTTACCTTTTAAACAGTAAAGATTTAAATATGTCCGCCCACCTTGAAAAGCTTGCCTCGGCGGGCGTATGCTCGTTTAAAATTGAGGGCAGAATGAAGTCCGAGTATTACCTTGCTACGGTTATAAACGCTTACCGCCGC
>JAIDOO010000145.1 GCA_029063275.1 Clostridia bacterium | reverse complement strand
GAAGGGCTCGATTACGTGCACGCTCTCGTCAAACTCGGGATACACCCGCCCCGCCCCGCCCGAAAATTTTCCGAACTTCCTCGAATCCAGCGCCGCGCCGTCCAGCGCGTTTTCAAGAAGATTCATCTCTTTTTTCGATAAATACGGGTTGTCCTCCCAGGTCATAAATTCGTGCCAGATTTCGGGGTTGCGCTTTCGGTTGAGATAAATTTCGTTATATATAAAGGTCTTGCCTTTAAGCGGGGTCATCGTTCCGAAAATATCGCCCCGCCTGTCCATAACGCGCATAAGACATTCTTCGTAAATATCCCTCGGCGGCTCTTCGTCAAACCATACGAAGTCCAAAGACGAGCCCTGGAATTTTTCACGCCCCTGGTCGCAGCTTTTAAAGCCCAGTGTGGAAATTCCGCCGAAAACGTTTTTTATTTTTATCTGGTCGATGACTCCGCCCGACGGGCTGTCCCGCCTGCCCGAAAGCATAGTTATATCTGCTATCCAGCTTTTTGGCAGGTATTTGAGAATTTTTGCCTGCGCGACGTCGCGCTGGACCTGCGTGGAAAGCGAAACCGCCCAGCCGAAGGCGTCCCTCCTGTTTTTGCGGTAGGGGTGTATCCCCCTTAAAATCCACAGGCACTCCACGGCTCCGCACTCGGTTTTCCCCGAGCGGTTGCCGCCGAACACCCAGCGGTTGCGCTTTTTGCATTTGTGGAACGCTATTTGCTTTTTGTGCCGTTTGGCTTTGTTATAACGCGAAAGCTCGCAGTTATTTCTCTTTTTAAGCTCGCCCTCTATTTCGGCAAGCCGTTTTAAAATATCTTCCTTTAACATTAGACCCTTTCTGACAAAATAATTATGTTTTTTCAGCTTTCTATGCTTTATACTTCTTTGATATGAAAACCGCAAAGTTTGCCGCATTCTGCCTTTTGGCGGTTATATGTTTTGCTATCGCCTCCCGCCCCGCCGCTATCGTCGGGACGGGAGAATCTTCCGCGCGCTACGTAAGGGCGGATTCGCGCAGCGTTTACTTTTGTGTCGATATGGACGACGACACGGCTCTGTTCGCAATTCCCTATACATACTGCGCCGAGCTTTTGGCGACCGTCGGAGACTGGTACTACGTCAAATACGCTGAGGACGACGGCAAATACCAGGCGCTGTACGGCTACTGCCGCAAAGAGGGTATGACCCCCGTCAGCGAGCCGCCCGAAAACGTCTACCTGAATATGACGGTAACCGTTACCTTCAAACAGGAATCAATCAACCCCTCCCTGCCCGCATTAAGCGAGCTTTCGGTTGCCGTCGCTTTTTACGGCACATACTATTCGGGCGCGTCCGCATACTCGTATGTCTTATACGACGGAAATTTCGGCTACGTTTACGGCGCTAACGACGATTATCCGCTGAACGAAATCCCCGACGAAAAACCTCCCGCCGAAGAACCCTCAAAAGGCGCTAACATAAAGCTTATTCTTATAATCGTTCTTATTGCGGCGGCGGTGATTGCCCTTGTTATTCTCTACTTCACCGGAAGGACCGCCAAATTCAAACGCTTAGGCTGACCGCTCAGAAAAGCAGACAGTAATATTTCCCCACCAGCTCCGCGCCCCTCGTAAAACCGTCAAGGCGGCGCGCCCTGCGCTTGAACTTGACCACGGCGCGGCGGATACGCTTAAAGTCCTCACCGCAAAGCCGCTTAATCCCGCACCGCATTTCGGCGTACTCTTTAAGCGAGGTCCTCTCCTCCTGCGAGAGCGCGGGAATAATCCCGTCAAGATAATTCCAAAGCTTATTCAGCTCGCTCTTTTCGTCTATAATGCGGCAAAGTCTGTCCGCATTGTAAAAACAGCTCTTCCCGTACGACGAGAGCGCAATTTTTAAAATCAAGTTTTCAAAAGCGCGCTCCAACCCCTCCGCGCAGTAATAAAAGCGCAGTAATCTTTTCACCTTCAAACGTGTTACCTCTCTTAATTCAAACACTTGTTCGGATATGTTCGTTTTTATTATAACCGCCAAATATGACATAAAACAGACAAATTAAAAATAAATTATCTTTTTTTTATAAAAAAATCCGTGCCTTTTAGGTACGGACATCAAAACGAAAAAACAGTTTACATTAATAAATAAGTGTGGTATAATCATATCGTGAAACGTTTAGCATTTATCTCAACTGCATTATTGCTTGCCTCCGCCTCATTCGGCGGAATTTCGGCGAGCGCTGCGGCGGATGAAACCATATATCCCGACGATAGCGACTTTGTCTTTAACGTCTCCTTTACCGAGCTTAAAGACTACGCCGTAGCCGAAAACGCTTTTGCGTTTATTGACGGCAACGCAATCAAGGTTTACAATGTCGGCTCTTCCGACGACGGGCAGGAAACGTCCGTATTTAAAAACGGAACGCTGACCGAGTACACGGACTTGGGCGTTACCGTAACGTGCGTCGATTGCGATAAAGACGGAGTATTTTACTATTCGGACGGAAACGGCACCGTCTACTCCCTCCCCGACAGTGAAGTCTGCGAGGGCGTTACCGTAACCGCGCCGCAGAAATCTTTATATTTTAACGACTACCTTTACACCCTGCGCGACGACTGTATAAGAATAGTAAATGCCGACGCAGAAAATATCGAAGACTTGGCTATCGAAATCGAAGGCGTGTTTACGGATTTGAAGCAGTACGGAAACTACGTTTACGCTATACGCGAAAACAAGCTCTGCAAATTCGATAACGCCGAGCTTGAAATTCCCGAAATGCTGCACGTCGACTTTTCACCCGCAAAAACGGTTTCCGTCGGCAACGCCGCAACGGCGTTAAAAAATTATACCCTGACGTTCGTAACCGTAGCAGAGGGCTCGTTTATGACCGAGGTCGACCTGTCCCAACCGCTTGCCGGATACTTTGACGCAGGCGAAACCTCTGCCGCCGCGGAAGATACCGCCGCCCTGCTTCTTGGCTACTCGGGCAACGCGGCTATAATTTCAATCGGGCGCAAAAGCTATATCACCCTTAAAACCAACGTAACCGAAAACGAAGCCGACGAGGGATATTTTACCGAAGCCGAGTTCAGCAAGGCACAGCTGTTAGGCGACGCGATTTACGCCTCTCCCTTCGTAATGGAATGCGTCTACGCACTGTATCCCGCCACGGGCGCGATAGTAAGCGTTAAGGGCAAGCTTCACAGCGAAGTCCTCGAAGCAGATTTCTACGAGGTGGAATACTCCTACGAAAGCAACGGACAACCCGTAGCCGTAAAAGGCTACGTTATCGAAGGGCTATTAACCGGCGACAACGTAAACGACAACGCCGAGCCGAACGAAGTTCCCGACGGCGATTATACCGAGAAGAATAACGTCCGAACCGTGCTGATTGTTCTTATGGTAGTAATACTGGTACTGATTGCTATAAGCTACCTTTCGTGGGTGGGACTGTCGGATAAACGGCTTAAAGGCAAAAACAAAAAATCAGACGAAAAATAATTATAAAGCCGCCGCGCCGGGGTAGCGCGGCGGCTTATTTTATTATACTGAAATCGGCGTTCGGCACCGCTTTAAAGCGGTCAAAAATAATTGTCAAATGGTTTGAAAATAAGTTGACAGTCAAAAATTGATTTGATATAATTTTTTAGCATTGAGTTTTGTGCACAAAGATTAACGCTCGTGCGTTTGTCCAATGCAAACAATGCGGGTGTAGTTCAATGGTAGAACACTAGCCTTCCAAGCTGGTTGCGTGGGTCCGATTCCCATCACCCGCTC
>JAIDOO010000144.1 GCA_029063275.1 Clostridia bacterium | reverse complement strand
ATAATATGCCTTAAATTTCCGTACAAAAGCCAAGCGCGATTCTTTTAAGCTATGCACGGAATTTTCCGTGCATTTTTTATTCACATTAATTAGTGAAAAGCTAAAATAGAGGATAGCGTTATGGTTAAA
This sequence comes from Clostridia bacterium, assembly GCA_029063275.1. Classification (GTDB taxonomy): domain Bacteria; phylum Bacillota; class Clostridia; order Christensenellales; family Borkfalkiaceae; genus Coproplasma. The sequence goes on along the minus strand of JAIDOO010000144.1, from coordinate 1,568 downwards.
TACTTTAAGACGAACGGCACGCTTTTGGAGCAGTGCGATAAGTTTGACGCGCGCTGTTGGATTGATATGGTCAACCCCGACGACGGCGAATGTGAAGAGGTTTCCCGCCTTACGGGAGTGCCCGAGGATATGATTAAAGCCGCGCTCGACGAAGAGGAGCGCGCGCGTACCGAGTTTGACGACGGTTGCAGTATGTTCGTCGTAGACTGCCCTATTATAGAGGAATCGGACGACGGCGACAGCTACACCACCCTTCCCCTTGCGGTTATCTACAACGAAGTTTGCATTATCACCGTCTGCTTAAAGGGCAACACCGTGCTGAAAAGCTTTATACTCGGCAGAGAACAGGTAAGCACGCAAAAGCCCGTGCACTTTATCCTCTCGTTTATGCTGGGCAACGCAAAGAGATTTTTGTACTGCCTGAAACAGATTGACAGAAAAACCCGCCGTATCCAGAGCGAAATAGAAAAAACTATGCGCAACAGCGAAATTATCAGACTGTTGGACCTGCAAAATTCACTGGTTTATTTTTCAACCTCGCTGACCTCGAACGAGCGCGTCCACGAAAAATTCGATAAGGTCGAGGGCGTGCGCACGCGCGAAGAGCTGACCGACCTTTACGAGGACGTAATAATAGAAAGCAAGCAGGCGATAGAAACCTGTAATATTTACAAAAACATATTGAGCGTTACCATGGACGCCTACGGCTCGGTAATATCCAACAACGCAAACGACTCTATGCGCAAGCTGACCATAATAACTATTTTGCTTGCCATACCTACGATGATTGCAGGGTTTTGGGGAATGAATATGCCCGTTCCCTTTGAAAACGGAGTTACGTTTTTTCAGACGGGCTGGTTCTGGCTGGTAATCGTAGGAACGGTGCTTCTGACAGCGGGGATTGCGGTGTTTATGATAAAGGGCAATCCCTTTAAAAAAGGCATACGCCCCAAAAGGAAGAAAAGACGCGACAAAAAGGAAAAATAAATGCCCGTATTACAGTACGCCTGCACACACTGCGGAAAACATTTTGACGAACTGGTTAAAAACCACAACGACGGGGTTTTTTGTCCCGACTGCGGCAAGCCCGCCAAACGGCTTTGGTGCGGCGAGGTATATTCCGCCACCGGCAAGCCCGCAAAAAAATGCAGCGGCAACTGCAAAACCTGTAACGGTTGCCGGTAAGCCCGACGGTATGTCAATCGCGGCAATTAATTAAAATAAGGAACAAGCGTTGCTTGCTTGATTAGTGATAAGTCAATCAAGCGCTAACGAAATAAAGATACGGAACAAGCATTGCTTGCTTGATTAGTGATAAGTCAATCAAGCGCTAACGAAATAAAGATACAGAACAACCAAAGGTTGCCGTCCGCGCAAAACGCGCGGACGGCTTTTTTTTATGCGGTTAAAAATATATAAAGATTTTTCGGCTAAGTCCTAAATGACAACGGGGCATAAAATTAACCGACTTCGCTTGAAGCGACATAATCCGACACTTCGTGCATATTTCTCCAAGGCGCAGAGCGGGCGGCTTAAAATTTTTTTAATTTGTGCGTATATAAAAATTT
>JAIDOO010000143.1 GCA_029063275.1 Clostridia bacterium | reverse complement strand
GTAATCAGAGTGCTTGCAGGGCTTCTGCTGTGCTTGAAATAGGGCGCGGCGGCTATGGCGGTTTATCTGTTTATGGGCTTCGTGTGCTTTATACCCGTTTTCGCCGACCACTCTATCGCAGGCTTTGCATACGCAATCAAGCCCTCGTTCGGATACATAATCGGCTTCGTCCTCTCCGCGTTTGTCGGCGGAATTATCACGGGCGGAACAAAAAAACCTTTCTGGCTGTATATCGTAGCAGGCATTGCGGCGTTTGCCGCCAACTATGCAATAGGCATACCCTACTTCGCTCTCGTGTGGCATATCCTCAACGGCGACGAGCTTCTCGGACAAATGATTATAACCTACAACCTTTTGTATATGCCCAAAGATTTGGTACTGTGTATTCTTGCGGCGGTTCTCGCAAGGCTGGTTGTTCCGCATATTCGGCGCGGAAGAGAAAAACTCAAACTCAAAAGCGAAACGGCACCCCTCGAATAAGGGGTGCCTGTTTTTATGTCTGATTTTTGTCCTGTCAATCAAGTACTAGCGCAATTAAGATACGGCGCTAGCAATGCTTCACGTTTGATTTGCGGTTTGTTAATCAAGCGCTAGCGCAATTAAGATACGCGGTCAAGCGGAACGCTTGTTACTCCCATTCGATTGTTGCGGGTGGTTTCGAGGTTATGTCGTAAACTATTCTGTTCGCGTGCTTCACCTCGTTTACAATACGGCTTGAAATAGTTTCCAAAACGTCGTACGGAATACGCGCCCAGTCCGCAGTCATAGCGTCAAGCGAGGTTACGGCGCGGATAGCTATTACATTTTCATATGTTCTGAAATCGCCCTGAACTCCCACCGTCTTGCTGTCGGTTATAACCGTAAAATACTGCCAGATTTGCTCGTCAAGACCAGCCTTTGCAATTTCGTCGCGCAGGATATAATCGCTGTCGCGCAGGGTTTCAAGCTTTTCTTCGGTAACCTCGCCCATAATTCTTATTGCAAGTCCGGGACCGGGGAACGGCTGGCGCATAACAACCGATTTGGGCAGCCCGAGCTCGAAGCCGACCTTTCTTACCTCGTCTTTAAACAAGTCGCGCAGGGGCTCTACAATCTCTTTAAAGTCAACAACCGACGGAAGCCCGCCAACGTTGTGGTGCGATTTTATAACCGCGCTCTTGCCCTTGCCGCTCTCTATTACGTCGGGATAAATTGTGCCCTGGACAAGGAAATCGACCTTGCCTATTTTTTTAGCTTCGACCTCGAAAGCGCGGATAAACTCTTCGCCTATGATTTTGCGCTTTTTTTCGGGGTCGGATACGCCCTTCAATTTCTTTAAGAAAACTTCGCCCGCGTCCGCTTTGATTAAATTCATTTTAAGACCGTCGCGGAATACGGACATAACCTCGTCCGCCTCAAACTTTCTTAAAAGACCGTGATCGACAAAAACGCAGGTCAGGTTGTCGCCTACCGCTTTATGTATAAGGGTTGCGGCAACCGCGCTGTCAACACCGCCCGACATTGCGCACAAAACCTTTTTTCCGCCCAGCTTTTCTTTAAGGGCGCAAATCTGGTTTGCAACGAAGTTGGACATAGTCCAATCCCCCGCCGCGCCGCAAATTTCATACAGGAAGTTGTGCAGAAGTTGCGAGCCGTACTGCGTGTGGTTTACTTCGGGGTGGAACTGCACGCCGTAAATTTTTCTCTTTTCGTCGCCGAACGCCGCGTAGGGGCAGTTGTCGCTGTGCGCCAAGGTT
>JAIDOO010000142.1 GCA_029063275.1 Clostridia bacterium | reverse complement strand
CTGCATATAATAGCTACGTCGTACATAATATATAATAATGACAAATTTTTATTTTTTAAAGCCCCGCGCGGCAAACGCGCGGGGCTTATCGGTTAATCCATACTCGTCAGCTTTTCCGCCAAGTCTTCCATATCCCTTGAAGGAATAGAAACCTCGCTCGATTTAACTATTTGCTCGACCGCCGCCTTTGCGCGCTCGGGCGGGATAATCGTTCCTACGCCCGCAACGCAACCGCCGGGACAACCCATTCCCTCTATCATATAGCCGTTAAGCTTTCCGCTCTTTGCAAGGAACAGCATTTTTTTACACTCGGCAAGTCCCTCCGCGTGCTGGATTTTTACCTCTGCTTCGGGATAATATTCCTTAATACATTTTTCAATCGCGCTTGCGACGCCGCCCGCGCAGGCGTAACCCCTGCCCGCGCCCGTAGCTTTTAAATTTACGGGCAAATCTTCCATTTCGGAAATTTTTATATTCTTGGCGTCGAACATTCCCGCAAGCTCTTCGAAGGTTATTACGAAGTCGACGTAGCTTCTGACCGTTCTTCTGGAAGCTTCCAGCTTTTTAGCCGCGCACGGTCCGATAAATACCACCCTCGCGTCGGGGCGCTTGACCTTAATCGAACGCGCCGTAGCGACCATAGGGGTAAGCTCCTCTGAAACCTCTGAGGCGAGGTCGGGGAATTGCTTTTTGACGAGCACTGCCCACGCAGGGCAACAGCTTGTAAACAAAAAGGGCAGTTTGCCTGAGGTTACTTCGTTGACGTAATGATGCGCTTCCGCAATACAGCCGACGTCCGCGCCGACTGCAACCTCGTAAACGTCCTTAAAACCGAGCGCCAAAAGCGCGGATTTGAATTTTCCGAAGGTTGCTTCCGCGCCGAACTGACCAACTACCGCAGGTGCGAGCGCGGCTACCACCTCGTCGCCCTTTTTTATCGCCTGGATAAGCTGGAATATCTGCGATTTATCCGCAATCGCGCCGAAAGGACAAGCCGACATACACTGACCGCACGCAACGCAAATATTATTGTCGATATACGCCCTGCCGTATTCGTCGGAAGAAATCGCTTTCACGCCGCACGCGGTTGCGCAGGGGCGCTTGTGGTGTGCAATAGCGTCGTAAGGGCAAGCGGCTTTACACTTGCCGCATCTTATGCACTTTGACTGGTCTATATACGACCTGCCGTCCACGATTGAAACCGCGCCCTTGGGACAAGCTTTTATACAGGAATGCGCCACGCAGTTGCGGCACTGGTCGGTTACGTAAAATTCGTTGTCGGGGCATTTGTCGCAAGCGGAAGGAATTACCTGCATGAGAGGCGGTTCGTAATATTTTTCCGCTATAGTGCTTTTGTCCACGCCCGAAGTGATATGTACGGGTTTATTCGCGGGGCGGAGCGAAAGCCCCATCGCAAGGCGCACCCTTTCGGAAGCTATCTGCCTTTCGCGGTAAATATTTTCGCGGTACTTGGGCTCCTCCGACGGCGTTATCAGAAAGGGGATTTCCTCTAAATCGCTTGATACGTCGTCAGACTCGTACGCAACCCTTGCAACTTCGGTAAAGACCTTTCTTCTGAGGTCCGTTACAACGCTTTGACTTTTCATATTTTCTCCAAAATGTTTAATCGATAAAATAATAACATATATGCGCCCTTTTTTCAACAGTTTAACCTTAAATATTTAAGGTAATTTTTGCACTTTTTTATTAGCTTATAAAAGCGGCGCGGACCTTTTGCCGTTCCGCGCCGCTTTAATTATATTTACTTTTTGCCGTGCAGTTTTTCCTGCGCTATTCTGTAAAGCTCTTCGGTCGCAAACGAAATTTTCATAATGACGTCGCGTTTGTTTACAGGGTGAATCCAGAAGCTGTCGTCGCGCGTGGAAATATCCAGACAATCGCCGAATGTTTGCTTCTTTTTTCTGTCGCGGTAATTAAACTCGATATGTACGCTTTCAAGCTCGCTGGGGGCAAGATGCTTTTCAAAGGGCTCGCCGTAGGCACTGCACCAAAAATGGGTGCCGGTCATATCCTGACGGAATTTTCCCTTACCCTGATAGTAGTATTTGTTTTTGGGCAGGGTGTGGACTTCAATCTCGTCCTCGAAGCAGTACTCGCCCGACTCGACTTCGCGCCTGACGTTTTCGCGCTCCCATTTAAACCAGTCCGGTATGTGCGAAAAACGCGTATTTTTGTCGTGCGCCTCCAACTGTCCGTATTCGGTCATCTCCCACTTCTTACCGCAGTGCTTACACTCTAAAGTTGTACCCGAGGAATACATTTCGTGTTCGGTTCCGCACTCACAGCACTGGTATAAAATACTGTGCAGACCGCGCGCGCGTTGGGGGAAATCGATTTTGATTTTGTTGTCCAACTGGTATTTGAAATCGTCGTATTCGAAATTTTTTAAAATGCGCTCGTTGATTTCGTCCACGGTCAGCGTTTCAACCTCTTCCGCCGTTGCAACGCAGATTAGCTTGCCCTTTACCGGCGTAGGACGGAACTTGTCCTTGTTCCACTGCGGATTGCTGATAAAATTTCCGTAAGACAACAGCACAACTACCGGTAGCTTTAAATACTTAGCCATTTTTCCGACGGCTGGCGTAATGAAACTGCGTGTGCCGTCAAAGGAATAACGGGCTTCGGGATAAATACAGACGGGATTTTTGTAGTGCTCGGCGCAATACTTCATATGCTTTATCATAAGCACGTCTTTTATAAATTTGCGCTTTGCGATACCGCCCGCCAAACGCATAAGCGTAATGGTATTGTCGTGCATACCGTCGATTGCGACGACGTAGTTCATATTATACGGTCTTATCGCGCCGAAAAGTATCCTGAAATCCATTTCGCTCGCATGGTTACCGAGCAAAAAGTAAGGCGGTTTTATACCCTCCATATTTACGTACTCGCACTCGAAATTGCGCTTTTTCAGTACGGGGTAAGCCGCGACAGCCTTAGCCAATCCCATAAAAAGCGCGTTTGGCTTTTTGGGCTTTAACCGAAAATTATAGTGAGCAACTTTTTTCATATTCACACTCTTAAAAAAATTTTAAGATAAATCTTATCTCTCGTATTCTCAGTCCGCGTTCCACGTTCTGTGTTCTTTAAACCAGTCCGTGTCCTTTAACAGGGTGTAATTGTTTGAGCAGTACAGTTTGAGTACCCCTCCCTTCGAATAGAAAACAATGTTACCGTTCATAGACGTATATCCGTAACCCGACTGCGAAGCGAAAGTACCGTTATTGATTTCGGGCAGGTCGGTTGCAAGCGAGGTAACGTATATTTGGTCGGTATATTTAGATACGTTGTCAATCATTGTCTGTGTGGGGAAGGTGTTTACGTCCGTCTTTGTGTATTCGGGCGAACCCGCGCAACAGCATACCGCAACGTACTTGGGCTTTATCACACTTAACAGCTTTTCCGTGGACGAGGTTTTACTGCCGTGGTGTCCCGCCTTATAAAGCTCGACCTCAGGCAGAATATCATACTCCGACCTGCTGTTGGACTCAACCGAATAGTGGTCCACCATTCTGCTTTCGCCGTCCTCTTCCAAATCGCCCGTAAAAAGATAGTGTTTGTTGCCGTCCGCGCTTTCCTGCGTTAAAAGCGTTACCACAGAGTGATTGTTTTCGTCGTTTCTGTCAACGTTGTAGTAGTAATAATTGTAAAGAATATTAATCGACAGCGTCCGCGCCTCGTCAAGGTAATACTGCCTTTCGGCGCCGCCCGTCATATCGTAGCAC
>JAIDOO010000141.1 GCA_029063275.1 Clostridia bacterium | reverse complement strand
TACCAATTTCATTAAGCCGTAAATTTGTTTACAATCGGCGTATATTAATGTATAATAAACTCGTATAATTATAAGTTGAATTAAAATGGCGCAAAAGATTAAACTTTCTAAAAACAAAATAAGGGCAATAGTTATTGCGTGCGTTTCGGCGGCGGTTGCAATCGCGCTGATAATTACTAATTTTTTCGTTCCGGTCAAGTATCTTGCAAGCTATATGGTTTTAAGGAACGGCGGTGCGGCGGACGGAGTAATGCGCGTGCGGTTTGTTGACGTAGGCTACGGCAACTGTACGATTGTAGAACTGCCCGACGGCAAAAATATGCTTATCGACGGCGGAAACGGCAGTATGACAAACGAGGCGCGCATTTTAAAATTTTTGAATAAATGCGACATCGACGTTATCGATTATCTCGTTTGCACCAACGTGAACGCAGAACACTGCGGAGGTCTTACTGAAATAATTAAGTACAAAACCGTCAAAAAAATTTATATGCCCGGTCTTGATTTTTTGTACACGACCGACGAGTACTATAATTTTTGCGTTGCCGCAAGCGGTATTAACACCTCGATAAGTCAGTATAACGCATACGAAGCGAACGAAGATTACGGATATTTCTTTTCGTTTTTGTCGCCTGCGGTTTTCAATAACAGCGGCGGCGAATATAAGGCTTTGCTTGATAATATGCAATCGGTTGAGGCAAGGGGCAACGCTTCTGCGGTAATATGGCTTGAGTTTGCGGGAACGAGTTTTCTCTTTGCAAGCGACGTAACGCAGACCGTGCTTGAAAGGCTGTGTAAAAATAACGGCGCCGATGGCTATTTCGATATAGGCGGACACACTGTAAGATTGGAAAACTGCAACGTTTTGCAAGTTCCCGACCATGGAAGTAAAAGCGCAATTTATACGCCGTTTTACGATTTGGTCAGTCCCGAAGTTGCGGTAATTTCCACAGACAGCACAGATACGTCTAACGGCTTGCATTCCGACCTTGTCGGTTGCGGCTGTGAAAATATTTACAGCACGGACAAAAACGGAACGGTAACGATTGAAGTAACTGCCGACGGCTATGCCGTCGTTTAGGAGAATATATGAAACTTTTGACTGCGGGCGAATCGCACGGCAAAACGCTGACAGGAATAATCGAGGGCTTGCCCGCTAATCTTGAAATCGATATAGAAGAAATCAACCGCTTCCTTGCGTTGCGCCAAAGCGGTTACGGCAGAGGAGCACGGCAAAAAATCGAAAGCGACAAAATCGAAATTTTAAGCGGAGTACGAAACCGCTTTACCCTGGGCAGTCCTTTAAGTTTTTCCGTTGCCAATGCCGACTACGAAAACTGGAAACAATATATGGCGCCCGAGGGTTGCGACGTAAGTCAAAAGCAGATAACCTGTGTGCGCCCCGGACACGCCGACCTTACCGGAATGATTAAGTACGGACAGACCGACGCGCGCAATATTTTAGAACGCGCCAGCGCAAGAGAAACGGCTGTGCGCGTTGCGGCGGGAAGCGTCGCAAAGCAATACCTGAAAAAACTTGGCGTTGAAGTTTCGGGCTACGTTAAAAGCGTTTGCGGAATAACGGATGAAAACGACTATGCTTTTGAAATGCTCGAAAGCGCAAAAGCCCAGCCGCTGTTTATGCTCGATAGTAAACCCGAGCGTCAGGCGATGCAAAAGATTGACGAATTAAAGGAAAAGGGCGATACTGCGGCCGGTGTAATAGAATTACGCG
>JAIDOO010000140.1 GCA_029063275.1 Clostridia bacterium | reverse complement strand
TGTTGTTGTAAACAATAAGGAGGAAAGTATATGAAAATACATAAAAGGAATATAGCTACGATAATTTTAGCAATTCTCTGCGCTATTGCTTTGATTATATGTGTAAGTTTTGCCGCTCCTAAAAGCACGACAAAATCAGTAAATGCCACAACTACAACGATTTCTCCCGAAATAGTTATTAATGATGCGGATTCAAGGTATTATACAAAAACGGGTACAACTGCTTATAATACGCTTAATTATAGTGCTATGTCGACCGCAAACGCGGGTGGTGTAGCAGTTACATCAACCGCAGATACGATAAATATCTCAGAAACAACTGCGGCTAAACCAACACAAGCGGCTTATATTTCATTTAACATAAAAGTCAATGTTCCTGCTCACACGGAATATACTGTAAAGTTTTATTTTTCATTAACAGTGGTTAGAGGAGGAACTGTTGTTTCCTCTTCGACACTAAGTGTAGCATCTACTTGTTTATACTATTTACCGAACGGCGGCTATGTAACAACTATTAACAATGGTACCGGAGCGGGAGCGCTTGCATTTGCTAAAACATCTACAGCTATAAGTTCCATACATACACCTGCATCAGCGACAGGTGATCAGGAAATAGTATTTACCAACAATTCTTCCACTCCTCAAGATATAACGTCGCATGGAGCTTTCGGGTTTTTTGGCTGTTCTCAAACGGCAACATCTAGTCCACATCAAACAGTAAGCGATTTAGTTATAACCGATAGCACTTTAGAACAAGAAGTAAAATTCGGTATCCCTACGCCAACGGCAACAAAAACGCAAGACATTTATACAGGTTCTCCTTTGGCGTTTCCAATAGAGTATGATGACTCCAATTCCTATATCGATTCGGTTACGGGTACAGATTTTTATGGCACTGCAATAAGTATTTCGCTAAGTGATATAGATTTGGCTACCGGTACTTTTAAGCCTACGCTTGCGGGAACCTATATTGTTAAATTTAAGCTTACTCAATCAAATATAAACGATGGATATGATTGGCTTGACGGTGTAGCAGGGACGGCAGAGCAGTCTTTGACGTTCACGGTAAAGCAAAAATCATTAACAGTGCCTACATTGCAAAATACTACTCAAACATACGACCCTAACGGTTGCAATTTTGGTGTAAGCTCAAACTATGACAGCACAAAAATGACGGCTTCGGGCGTAACAAACGGAATAATTTGGAACGCAAGCAATACGCATTTTGAGGCAAAAGAAGTCGGTAGTTATACTGTAAAGTTCCATTTAGACGATTTAAACTATATTTGGGATATAGGTAGTGGAACAACTGCGGACCAGACTGCAACCGTGAAGATAGAGCCTAAAAAGCTTAATTTTCCCACGGTAAGTAATCCTCAGGAGTATACAGGCAGTGCATTGACATTTGTGCTTTCGGACTTTGACGGCGGACAGTACATAAGCATGGACGGCGTAACGCCGCCGAACGGTGCAACCGTTACCGATGCAGTTGGCGTAACGCCTACGGATACAACAGATACGTTTAAGGCAATAAAGGTCGGCAAATACGCGGTTACATTAAGTATACGCGATACAAAAAATTACACCTGGACGGACGGAACAACCACAGCTAAGACCGTAGACTTTGAAATTACAAAAAAGGAACTGCTGTCAAAGCCAATAGTAAGTTCTTCAGTAAACGCCATAGGCGGCGCGGAGTGGAATTACGGCGCCAATAGCGTAACCGTAACGGTAACGGACGACAGGGTGTCGGGTGAAAATATAAACCTGTTGTTCTACTACGACAGCAAGGCAAACACCCTGACCAACGTAACAACGACGGGCAACACGTCGGTAATCACGATGCCCGCGAATATACCGGTGGGCACGTATACGCTGTACGTTGAGTTAAACGGCACTGCGGGCGATAATGCAAACTATAAGCTTACGTCGAATAACACTCTTGATTTTGAAGTAACCGCGGCGGCAGTAGACCCCACAACCTACGGATGGATATATACGAAAGACGGTGC
>JAIDOO010000014.1 GCA_029063275.1 Clostridia bacterium | reverse complement strand
TTTATTATATAATGTATACTGCGCAAAATTTTTGTCAATATAAACTCTAAGTGGAGGAAATATATGAATAAAATAAACGGCTATACCGAAGAAGAGGCAAAGAGCTTAGTACATTTTATCTGTGCCGGCAGAAAGACGGGCAGAACCCTTTCGGGTATGTTTGAGGATTACGCAAAAAAGACGGGCAGGGCGAAGGGCAGTGTGAGGAATTATTATTACGCGCTTCTTCGTTCGGGCGGCGACGAGAGAGTTAAAAAGCTTTTGCGCGGTACGGGACTGAAAGCCGAAAAAATCACGTCCTTTTCCGAAGAGGAAACGGACGCTATGCTTAAAGCTATTTTAACCCAGAAGAGCAAGGGTATATCGGTGCGCAGAGCGGTTTTGAACCTCGCGGGCGGGGATGACAAGCTTATGCTGCGTTATCAGAACAAATACCGTAACGTGCTTGTCAAACAGCCCGAACGCTTGCAAAAGCTTATGCGGGAGTGCGGTATGGACGGCGCGGACGACGCGCGTAAAAAGCTGGAGGACGAAATCAACGGTCTTTACGACAGGTTGGCAAGCTCGCTTAAAGACGAAAACAAGCGCCTGACCACGACCATAAAAAAGCTTATGGACGAAAACGCGCTTTTAAGACTGCAAATTAAAAACCTGTCCTAAAATTCCCCCTTATAACAAATTCAGTTTAAAGCCGCCTGCGGATACTCCGCAGGCGGCTTGAATTTACGGATAATTTTTACATTTATATTATAAGAACAGGTTACCCATACTGTATTCAGGGGAAGCTTTAAACCCCTTTTTACAAGGAGATAAAAGTGGAGAAGTTTATTCTTGGCGCTATCGTCGGTATGGCGGGCGGCGCACTTATTGTCGCTAATAACTGTAAGGTACGCAATCTTGTAAAGAAAAATCAGGAAGAATTTATGCAGAAAGCGGAGCAGTATATCGACAGTAAGCTTGAACAGTTGGGCGGCTCGGGTAATTCCCAGTCCAACTAAAAATATTGCCGCGCTTTATGCGCGGCAATATTGCTTTTTGCGCTTGATATTATAAAAAATAAGTGTTATACTTGTCCTATGGAAAGATACGTCGCGTTCGATATCGGCGACAAGCGGATAGGGGTCGCAATTTCAGACCCGTTCAACAGCTATGCACTGCCCTCGCAAACCTATTTCAGAAAAGGGTTTAACGAGGACGTTGACGCACTCGTAAAAATCGCAAAGGAAAAGGGCGCAACGGTAATAGTCTGCGGACTGCCCGTTAATTTCGACGGCTCGGACGCGGTTCAGACGGAAAAGACTTTAAGGTTTATCGAAAGGTTGAAAACCGCAACCGATATTCCCGTAGTCTGCGAGGACGAACGGTTTACGACCAAAATGGCGCACGAGGTTCTTATATCCGAGGGTATGCGGCGCGAAAAACGGAAAAATTACGTTGACGCGCTCGCCGCGGCGAACATTCTCGACGGCTATCTTGCTAAAATTTCAAAATAAATTCAGGAGAAAATAAATTATGGAAGAAGAGCTTGACGAAGAGCTTATAGAGCTTATCGACGACGACGGAAAAATTATCAATTTCAAACTTTTGGACGTAACCGAGTACAAGGGCGTAAAGTATACCCTTTTGCTTGCCGCCGAACCCAACGACGAGATTGCCGAGGACGAGGTGGTTATTTTCCGCCTGAACGAGCAGGAAGAGAGTTTGGAGCCTATCGAGGATGAGGCTTTGTTGCAGGAAATTTTCGATTTCTATCAGCAGGAAGCCGACGCGGAAGAGGGGCTTGACGAACCTGACAATAATTAAAAAGCCTTGGCTTTGCGGCGTATCTTAAATGCGTTTGCGAAACAGGGCTATTCACAAATCAAATTTGAATTTTTTGCCGCCGGGCGCGTTCGCGCCCGGCGGCTTTATGTGTGATTTGCGGTTAAAACATAAAACAGTGAAGCTGTTAAGATACAAGGTCAAGCGGAACGCTTGCGCGTGGGCTGTTTTTTGTCCGCAAAAAAACCTGTACAAGGCGGTTAAAACCGCTTTACAACCAAAAAATTTTTTGATAATATATTATGGCTATAAATTTCACACCTGAAAGGCGGGCGTCCCGTGCCGGTAAATCTTTTAATGCCGTGAATAAACGCCGATAAAAGCAAATGCTTTCAAAGCCGCGCTTTCGGGGAGGTAAACGGAGGAAATAAAATGGCAGTTATAACAATGAAACAATTGCTTGAAGCAGGAGTACACTTCGGGCACCAGACCAGAAAATGGAACCCCAAAATGGGCAAGTACATTTATGCGGCGCGCAACGACATTCACATTATCGACTTGCAGATTACCGTAGGACTTATCGAAGAAGCTTACAGATACGTTTGCGAAGCCGTAAAAGACGGCAAGACCGTTCTTTTCGTCGGTACCAAAAAGCAGGCTCAGGACGCCGTTAAGGAAGAGGCAGAGCGTTGCGGTATGTACTACGTAAATTCGCGCTGGCTGGGCGGCACGCTCACCAACTTCAAGACCATACGCTCGCGTATCGACAGAATGGTCAAGCTTGAAAAAATGGAGCTTTCGGGCGAATTTGACCTTCTGCCCAAAAAGGAAGTTGCCAAGCTCAAAGAGGAAATGGGCAAATTGCAGACCAACCTCAACGGTATAAGAGATATGAACAAACTCCCCGGCGTTCTGTTCATAGTTGACCCCCATAACGAAGATATCGCAGTAAAGGAAGCAAGGAAGCTTTCTATCCCCATCGTCGCAATTACCGACACCAACTGCGACCCCGATTTAATCGACTGCGTAATCCCCGGCAATGACGACGCTATCCGCGCGGTAAAACTTATATCTTCGGTAATCGCTAACGCGGTAATCGAAGCTAACCAGGGCGAGGCTTACTTTGTGCCCGTAGACGAAGAAGAGGGCGAACCCACTTCTATCGAAGAAGTAGTAGCGGCTGAAGAAACCGTTGAAGAAAAGCCCGCAAAGAAAGCACCTGCTAAAAAAGCAGTTAAAGAAGAAACGGAAGTTCCCGCAGAGGAAAAGCCCGTAAAGAAGACTGCGAAGAAAGCAGTTAAGGAAGAAGAGGCTGAAGCGCCTGCAGAGGAAAAACCCGCAAAGAAAGCACCTGCTAAAAAGGCAGTTAAAGAAGAAGTAGCGGAAGTTCCCGCAGAAGAAAAGCCTGCAAAGAAGACTGCGAAGAAAGCGGTTAAGGAAGAAGAGGCTGAAGCACCCGCAGAGGAAAAGCCCGTAAAGAAGACTACCAAGAAAGCGGTCAAAGAAGAAGGCGCGGAAGAACCCGCTAAAAAAATCACCGCAAAGAAAACCACGAAGAAGGCTGAGTAAGGAGGACTTAAATTATGGCATTCACGGCAAAAGACGTTGTAACCCTCCGCGATAAGAGCGGCGCGGGTATGTTGGATTGTAAAAAGGCGCTTACCGACGCTGACGGAGATATGGAAAAGGCTGCCGAGCTTTTGAGAGAGCGCGGTATTGCAAAGGCAGTTAAAAAGGAAGGCAGAATCGCGGCTGAGGGCGCTGTCGGCGCATACGTTTGCGAAAAGTGCGGCACAGGCGTTTTGCTTGAAATCAACTGTGAAAGCGACTTCGTTTCGCGCGGCGAAAAATTCCACGGAATTGTAGACGGCGTTGCAAAGGTCGTTGCGGAAAACAAGCCCGCAGACGTTGACGCGCTTTTATCCTGCAAAATCGGAAGCGAAACGGTTAAAGAATATATCACCAACGCTACCGCAGTCATCGGCGAAAAAATTTCTATCCGCAGATTTGAAATTTTCCAGACCAAGGGCAAAATCGAAACTTATATCCATATGGGCGGCAAGGTCGGCGTTATGGTTGAGGCAACCGGTTGTAAGGCGGGCGCCGAGGAAACTCTGCACGACGTAGCTTTGCAGATTGCTGCGGCTAAGCCCTCGTACGTATCAAGCGCGGAAGTGCCTGCGGACGTTCTGGAAAAGGAAAAGGAAATTATGCTTGTCCAGATGCAGAACGACGAAAAGAACAAGAACAAACCCAAGGAAATCCTTGAAAAGATTGTAGCAGGCAAAATGGGTAAGTACTACCAGGAAAACTGCCTGTTGGAACAGGCTTTCGTAAAGGATGACAGCCGGAAGGTTAAAGAGGTTATCGGCAATAATTTCGCTGTTGCGCGCTTCGTACGCTTTGAAATGGGCGAGGGTATCGAGAAGAAGAGCGAGAATTTGCAGGACGAAGTTGCTAAGCAAATCGAGAGTATGAAGAAATAAACCTACGGTTTAATCGCGTATCTTAATTGCGTTAGCTGAATTTCGGCTTGCGTTCCAATCAAAATAAAATTTAAGCCGCCGAGCGCTAATGCGCTCGGCGGCTTTTTTATATGTCTCGTATACACATCT
>JAIDOO010000139.1 GCA_029063275.1 Clostridia bacterium | reverse complement strand
ACCGTTGACGATACGGCAGATTGATTTTTAATTTAAAATAAGTAGGGCGGCGAATTTTATTCGCCGCCCGAATTTTAATTTACAGATAAACTAAACGGTTGAGTATACCTGCCAAAGCGAGTAAGCGCAAAGCAGGCAAAGCGAACCAGCAAATACTCCGATACGCATAATAGGTTTAAGGTTCAATTTATCCGATACCGCGAGCACGCAGATAAGGTAAAACAGTCCGAAAAGTCCGCCGCCGAAGCCGTAAAGCAAAGCCTTTTCAAACCCCGCCCCGACGAGAAACGACAATACCGCTTGAAGCGGCAACGTTACGTACGGAATTATAAACGGAGCGGCAAACGGAAGAATAGTGCACAGCGTTACGGACACGAAAAGCACCTCAAAAATTATCGAGAGTATGGGCACGATTATCACGTTTAAAAGCAGCCCCGCACCGCTTATATATCCGAACCCCGCAAGCATTACAGGCAGAGTTCCGAACTGCGCGCCCAATGAAACTCCGACTGCGGAAGATATAAAGCGCGGCGCTTTTTTCAGCGGTCTTGCAATCTGTTTGGATAATAAAATTATACCGCCCACCGCACAGACCGAAAGTTGAAAACCCACAGAAAACAGGCTTACGGGCGAAATTACAAGTATAAGAATAACCGCAAGCGATAGGGCGTTGAAACTGTCGTATTTTTGGTGGAACAGCTTTGCAATTGCAGATACCGCGCACATAATTACGGCGCGGACGGAAGAGAGGGTAAAACCGCATATGCCCGCGTAAAAAATAACGGCGGCAATGCAAATAGCTGCGGCGGCGTATTTATTCAACCTGACCTTTTTAAAGAAAAACGTCAAAATCCCGTAGGCAATTCCAATATGCAAGCCCGAAACCGCAAAGATATGCGCAATTCCGCCGTAGCGGAAAGTTTGCATTGAAGAGTTTTCTATTCCTTGCGTGTTGCCCGTAAGCATAGCGTATGCTACTGCGGCAACATCGCCGTCGCAGTTATCGAAAAGAGTTTTTCTCACCGCCGAACGGATTGTTCCGAACAGCGAAAAGCGGTAGCTCGCGGAAATCCCGTCCTCGATTTTTACGGAGTATTTTATATTGTCCTGCACGTTGTAATTCAGCTTGCCGTCGGTGAAAAGACCGTAACCGGATACCGAAGAGGTAAAGGTAACTTTATAACCGACCTCACAGCCGTCTGCGCCGTCCGTGAGGTATGCGATTATTTTTCCGCCGACGTTCTTTCCGTCGGCTTTTACGCCCGATAAAATCAGATATTCCCCATACGCACTTTCGCCCTTTTCGTATACCGAAGCCGAAAACGTATAAGTTGCGCCATCGTCAAGCGTTTTTAAAGAGTAGTTCAAAAGCCTTGCCCCGCAAAGCGCTCCGCCGAGAATAATAAAAGCGGCTAGTATCGGCAGAATTATCAATATCCGTGATCTTTTCGCAAAAACGGCGCATAAAATAAAGATTATCGCGGCAACCGGTACGACTGCGATAATCCATAGCATGCTTATGCCGAGATATACGAGCAGATACCCAAACAAAACGCCTGCAACCAAAGCAATTGCAAGCAGAACGGGTATTCTCGCATTAAAAAGTTTTTTCATAAGTACACCGCTTTCGTAAATTCAATCGGTTTGTATCAAAATTCTTTTCTGCCGATTAAAATATCGATATCTACGTTAAAATATTCAGCTAAAATTACAAGATTATCCAAAGTAATCTGCCGTTGGCACAATAAATACCGCGACAGGGTGGGTTGAGGGATTTTAACCTTTTCCGCAAGCTCGCTTACAGACATATCACCCATTAAATCTTTAAGATTTTCCGAAAGACACCGCATATATTTATTCATACTTTAATATTATACCAACTGGAATAATTTATGGTATTTATTCCAATCGGTATAATTTGTAAAAGTTTTTTTCAGTCCGTCTAAAAAAATCAGCAACCAATATAACGAATTTTCGGGGATAAATACAATATATTGTGGTTGAAAAAATTGGAAACCACAAGTTTTAAAAATTTGTCGAAAACTCTTGAATAATTTGAACTGTTGTGCTATACTTGCGATACCACATTTAATCAACTAAATCTATAGGGGGTCATTTTATTTTTTAAAATTTAATATTGCGTAATATTTGTAAGATGCTAAGCGCGTTTGCGTTTGGTATCTCTTGGAAACAAAATCTTATAAATGTTACGCTTAATGTGTTGACTCTTGATTTTGGTTGATTAGGTGTGGTAACCGTAAGAGATACTACATAGCAGAGTGTGTCTCTTCGGAGCCACACTTTTTTTGTTGCAATTTTTTAGACCACGTCATCTGACATCCGCGCAAATGCGGATGCAGAGAACCTCTCTTAAGCTTGCCGCCGCACCATACGGCGCGGCGGCAGGTTAAGGCG
>JAIDOO010000138.1 GCA_029063275.1 Clostridia bacterium | reverse complement strand
CCGTATATTTGAGTTAAAATTATATAACTGATAGTTGTAGAATTGTCTACTTTTTTAAATCAAATCTATTTTTACGGAGATAAACCAAATGGGAAATTCCGAGCCCAAAAATACTAAAAAGTATGCGGTGATAATCACTTACACCATCGCCGTTATATGTCTTTTACTGGGATTTCTGCTACCCGTGTTCTACGGCAAGGGCGTGCAGGGAATGCTTGTTATGCAGTTGCCCGACGCACTCGATATCGTCTGCGGCGGCAAGGGCGTAATCAAACTCGGCAACAGCTTCGTTGCCTCGTACTACGTAAGCCTTTTCGGAATAGCAAAGGCTTCAGTAGATATTACCGCATGGGCGGTAGTTTTGTACGCAGTCATAACCTTTTTCGCACTTCTCGCTTTCATTCCTATGGGAGTTACCTTTAAAAAGGGCGGCAAGGTTACTAAAATTTTCGCATACGTAATCGAAATTGCGGCGGCGCTGGTACTTTCATTATACGTTATTACCGCGCTCGAATATGCGCAGGACAGCAAACTGCCCGAAATACTCAATATCTGGGTTGCTTTCGGCGGCACGCTGTTGATGCTTATTATCCAGTGCTTTGTAAACAAGAGCGGAAAAACCGCGGCGGTCAAATTTATACTGTTCATTTTGTCAACGGTTGCAATTTGCACTCTCTTTACTTTCTATTTTGTAAGCCCTGCTTTTTCAAAGCTCTGGCTTAATCTTGCCGACGTGCTCAAATGCTCGCCCGACCTTTACGGCTACTCATCAGGTATCGACTTCGTCAACGTTGTATTTGCGGGTAGCTTTATCGACGCGTTCAAGGCTGCCGCAACCGCCACAAATAAAACTGTGCTTATCCTCGGCGCAATAATCAGCGTGTTTACCCTTTTGAACTTCTTTATCGATATTATCGGTCTTTCGACCAACGCAAAGCGCAAGGGTCTTATCTTCAACACTATAAGATACGGTATCCCTTTCCTTGCGGCGATTTGCCTGTTCATAACCGTTGCCGTTGCAAAAGACGCGCAGGGACTTGCACTGTCGCTGTTGTTCGTTATCATTGCAATCGAGCTGGCAATCAACCTCGGCATTCTTTTAGCGGCTGTCGTTAAGAGCAAAAAGCAGGCGGCTAAGGAAAAAGTCGTTCACTCGGAACAGCAACTCGAATACGGCGTTAACGATTATGCAAACTTCGAGCGTAAGCCCGAACGCGCTCAGGAAGTACCCGATTATTCGGATAACCCCAACCCCTATGTAAATCCTTATACTCAGCCTTTCGGCTCGGACCAGCCTTCTTATCTCAATCCTTTCGGCAATGCGGGCTTCAAAACAAACCCGACCGAGATAGAGCCCGAACCCGAACAGCATGCCGCGCAGGAAAAACCCGCGCCCGCATACGACCCTACTTTGGGATACCCTCCCGAGTACGTCAATCCGTCGCAGGAATATAAAACTCCCGTACAGGAATACAATCCCGTACAGGATTACAGAAATTATCAGCCCGTTCAGGACTACCAGCCTGCAAAACAGCCCGTCAAAAACGAGCAGCCCAAGGAAGAGCCCACTGTTCACAACGTATACAGCACCTATCCTCCTACTCCTCAGCAGGAAACGCCCGAACGCGTTTACAGGGTAAATACCGTATACCAGGGACCCACGGACGAATTCTTAAGAAAGCTTACCAACGATGAAAAGATAGAGTTTGCTATGATTTTCATTGAAAGGAGCAAGGGCGAAATCGGCAAAGTTCCCGAATACGCTATCGGCGGCGATAACAAAAAGTTCTTCAGCTCGGTATTCATTTACCTCGGAAGAATACGCGGAATTATCTCCGACGGACTTCTTAACAAGATGTATAAAGAAATCAATATGTTCAGATAAAAATAAAAGCTCTTGGACGACAAGTCCAAGAGCTTTTATTTTTATCTTCTTTTTATCAAAACGCTTATCTCGCCCTCGCTTCCGCGCTCGATACAGCTTGAAAATACTTTTACTATATAAAGTCCCCTGCCGCTTTCCGCAAAGACGTCGGGCGGTTCGCCGTTAATATCAAGACCCTTTAAGCTGTCCGCCGAAACGGTGATTTTAATTTCGCCGTCTGAAAGCTGTCCTTTAAAAT
>JAIDOO010000137.1 GCA_029063275.1 Clostridia bacterium | reverse complement strand
GCATTATTAAAGTAAACAGACCTATTCTTTTAGCCTGTTCTTTCTTTACGCTATAAAGTGCGCACCCCCCCCCCTATACGGGTCTTGTTCACTCTTTTATCCATAAATGTATCTCCTACTAATATATTAGTTTTTAGGTATGCGTATTATATCATATGAATTTATTATTTTCAAGAGTTTTCGACAAAAAATAAAAAATTGTGGTCGGGCTTTCACCCAACCACTAAATATTGTGGTCAGAGGACGAAATTAAGACTTCAATGGACGGAATTTTTTGAATTTGGGAAGCTTGATGCGCACCAGAAATCCCGACGAAAATACTACCGCGCTGACAAGCCACCCGATTGCCTGCGCCCAAATCGGATAGCCGGCGTATCTTCCGCCCTCGACAAAAATCAGATGGTAAATTCCCCAACCCGTCAAAAATACAAGCACCGCAGGGCATAAGAATTTGATTGAAAAGGTAAAAAACCTTTCTGGCATTTTTATTTTGTGCGTAAAGCGGTTTATCTCTTCGACAAGGCGAGCGCCCTTTGAGCCCCTGCCTAAAATTATGCACTCTGCAATTCCCAATATCAGAATATTGAAGTAGTTTGCAAAGTGGTCGCAAACGTCCAGAACGGTCGCGGCTATCGGCGTTGAAAAAACGAGGCACACCGCCGCGCCGGCGAAAGAAATTATCCCCGCCAACTTCTTTTTGGGAATTTTCAACTTTTCGGAAAGCGGATTTGCCGCGGCTTCGAGCATCGATACCGACGACTGCGCCGCCATCATTGCAAGCGAAAAATAGAATACAAGCCCCACCGCCGCATTGAGAACGACGTTTCCGCCGAACGCAAGCGAGATTGCCACGGGATAGACCTGAAACGCGGTAACTATACCCGACTGCGATAAATCGTTTTGAAGTCCGCACCCGTAAAGGGTTGTAAACAGCACCACCGACGACAGCACGGACACGAAAAAATCGGCGGCGGCGATAATCAGACTGTCGCGGAAAATATTAGTGCCGTCGGGCAGGTAACCGCCGTATGCGGGCATAATTCCCACGAGAATGGAGAGCGAAAAAAAGACCTGCCCCAAAGCGTTGAGCCAGAGCTCGGCGTTGCCGAGGGCGGCAAAATCGGGAACGAAAAGTTTTTTTAACGCTTCGCCGCTGTTGGAATACATTATCCCCCGCCCCGCCATAAACAGCAAAAGGACAATGGGAATTATTACGGTGAATCTGGCGGTTTTCGAAAGAGTGTCCGCCCCGCCCCTAAGGCAGAAAAACATCACCACCCACGCGGCGATTATGCAAGCGGCAACCAGCGGCGAAATTCCCTTGCCCATAACCTCTGTAAAAAAATAACCGCCTATCTCTTCCTTGCCCATAGCCTGCGACTGCGCGCAGAGGGGCACGATTTTTATAACCATTGCAATAATCCAGCCTAAAAGACCGGCGTAGATTACTGCGACAATCAGCGAATTAAAGCAGGAAGCCCAACCGACGGGCTCGGCTTTTTTATTGAGGCTCGCCATACACTTGGGCGCGCCGCCGCGTATTTTTCTGCCCAGCGCAATTTCCGCGTTGAGTATAGGTATGCCCATAACGATAAGCGCGACAAAATATATAAGCAAAAACGTTCCGCCGCCGTACTTTGCGCACAGCCCCGGAAACCTCAGTGCGTTGCCCAGCCCCACCGCCGCGCCAACGCTTGCGAGTATAAATCCGCTGCGCGATTTGAATTTTTCCTGCGCCATAGTTATAAATATATTTTCGGCTTTAAACAAATATGCCCAAGCGTTCCGCTTGACCGCATATCTTATTTAATGCCGCACTTAACCAACCGAATGCAAGTCAAACGGAAACCGCCCCGCGCACATAGTGCGCGGGGCGGTTAAAAATTTTTAAGTAATTAAGCGGCAGTTTTATTTGCAAGCTTAGCGCGCTTTTTGTCAAGCACGATGTTTGCAATAACTCCGCCGAGCATCAGCCAGCTTAACGCGATAACCGTTATCGAAACGCCGTAGCTGCGCGAAATACTTGCTTCGCTCATCTCGGATGTGAACATATTCGCCGCGGCGAACGTGCCGAGGAAATACAGTACCGAGAGCACCGCGATAGCAATCGCCGCGCCCAGCGGTTTTTTACCCGAGCCCGTGCCTACGCGGACCGAGGTTGAAACGATAACGCACACCGTCAGGATAATCAGCACGGTCTGCACTATAAACGCGATTATGCCGAAGCACATTACTCCGCCGCAGTTGGTGCCGTCTTTAATCAGCAACGACGAGTGCAGTACCATCTGCATTAAGCCGAGCGAATAGCTTTCGTCCGCGGTAGAAAATCTGCAAACCGTCAGAGTCAGCAGGATTGCCGCCGCCACCCCGACCACGCCCGTACCGAGCGCGACCGAG
Organism: Clostridia bacterium; assembly: GCA_029063275.1. Taxonomy (GTDB): domain Bacteria; phylum Bacillota; class Clostridia; order Christensenellales; family Borkfalkiaceae; genus Coproplasma. Next base: position 1,083 of record JAIDOO010000137.1, on the reverse strand, counting down.
CTGTTGATAATTTCGTTTTTGTCGGTGAAGTCGGTCAGGCGCAACACCACGCGGCAGGCATAATAACCGCCGAAGGCTACGCCGCCTATAATCAGAGCGGCAAGGGTTACGTCGTTGAAATATACCGTTGATTTCACGCTTTCGAGCGTGCCCGAAGGAACGGCTTTAAGCGCGTAGAATACCGCCGCAAAAATAGCGTATGAAATAAAGGTTTTTAACGCAGGCTTGATAAAATCAGCCTTTTCGTTTTTGTAAGCGTACTGTCTTACCGCAGAAATGACAGTCATTATCGTGAACACAAAGTTGCAGATAAGCGCGGCGAGCGCTATAAGCGTGCCGAAAATGTACGGCATATACAGCGCAAACGACTGCGTGTCGCCGAGGCTGTTGCTTACGATAATTCTGTCCAGATTTTCGTACACTTTGCCGAAGTAATCCAGCATAAATACGTTAGTCTGCCCGTCAGAGGTTACAGTAATACCTATGCAGAAGGTAAAGATAAATCCGACCAGCGCGGCAAGTCCCGCAAGGCAAAGCTTAGTAATTTCGATTGCCTTTTTCCACTTCGGACTGCGGATAACAACCTCTTCCGTCTGTACGGAAGTTTCCGTTTCTTCCGCCTTTTCAATCTCTTCAACTTCCTCGCCCTCTTCGGGTTTCTCGGTGTTTTCGGGGGTTTCGGGGGTTTCCTCGGAATTTCCTTCCGGCTTTTCTTCCGACTTTTCTACCTCTTTGACTGCTTCGTCCTTTTCTTCCGCCTTTTCAAGCTCTTCCAAAACTTCGGGCTCTACACGCGTTCCGCATTTACCGCAAAAAATTCCGTCCTCGGGTAAAAGCGATTTGCAGGAGGGGCAGGGCTTTTTTCCGTCAAGCCGCTTGCCGCAATAGAAACAATAAACCGCGTCATCTTCCAACTCTCTTCCGCAAAATTTACATTCCATAATTATTCTCCTGCACACATATTAGCAGAGTTTAAATTTTTTGTCAATCACAAATAGGCTTTTGCGCCTGTCCCGACCATTGCGGATTTTGGCAATTTTTGCCACAAGCTTTGCTTGCTCCGTATCTTAATTACTTAACCAT
>JAIDOO010000136.1 GCA_029063275.1 Clostridia bacterium | reverse complement strand
CTTTGTAATCTCAATTGCCGCCGCGAACGTGTCGTTCGCGGCGGCAAAATTTATAAACAAAATTTTCCAATTTTCGCTAAAATTATATCAATAAAGCATTGACACTTGTCCGCGCGTTATGTTAAAATATTTTCAAGAAAAATTATCAAAGAGGTAAAATATGAAGAAAATTTTTAAAACTCTTGCAATTCTCGGCGTTGCGGGCGTTGCGGCGGCAGGCGTTGCGGCTTTTTCGGCTTGTAGCACTGATAAGTCCTATGACGGTGATTATCACTATGCAAGCCCCTACGGCTTTGACTACGGTATCAAAGTTAAGGTAACGGTAGACGCAAATAACAAAATCACCAAAGTAACCGTTGTTGACAGCGATTATACTGAAGTATCTTCCGTAAATGATGATTACGGCTGGACTCAGGCAAGCGTTGATAACTGGAACAACAACCTTAACGGTCTTTTGGAACAGTATGTTGGTAAGACCGTTGAAGAAATTTTGGCTATTGACGTTTCAGTCGTTTCCGAAGACGAAGCTAACGACTATACCCCCGCAGGACAGCCCAATAACGGACAGTCCTTGGGCGGACTTGTAATCACTGATGCAACCCAGGGCTGCGCCAGACTTCTCCTTGCTGTACAAGACGCTGTTAAAGACTTAGCTAAATAATTACAAATACAATTTACCCGCCTTTTTAAGGCGGGTATTTTTTATTGCTTTTTTTTAAAATTTTTTTTATAATATGCGTGTGAAAAAGATTATTACATTCGGCTGTGCCGCTATACTTTCAATGACTGTGCTTTGCGCCGCCTGCGACAAAGACAATTATCCGTACAAGTCGCCGTACTTTTATTCAATGGGTTCCGACGCGGCTTTTGTTTTGCCTGCACAGCTTACAAGCACAAGACAGGGGGACTGCTATAAGCTTTATAGCGAAACCGCCGACCTACTGCTTGCTTTGGACTTATCGCTCAGCGCGACTTTGGAAAACTCGTATATCACCGCGTTCAACAATGCCGGGGCGGGTGCAAAGGTTGAGATTAACGAATATGCGTACGGGGTTTTTTCCTCAGCGCTCGATTTGTACGAAAAAACCGAGGGCTATTACAATCCTGCGGTTTATTACAATGTTTTTGCTTACGGCTTCGGCGCGGCTTTAAAGCTTCCCGAAACTGCGGACGAGCTTCCCTCGGACGAGGTTATTGAAAAATACAACACTCTTGCAAACTCTTTTGCGGATATCGTGTTAAGCGAGGAAAACGGAAAATATTATGCCCGTAAGCCCGAAACCGAGGTGCAAATCGACGGCGTAAATTATTCCTTAAAAGTCGATTTAGGCGGAATAGGCAAGGGCTACGCCGTGGATAAGATAGACCGGCTTTTAGATAAGCACGATATTAATTACGGCTATTTTACTTTCGGGGCGAGCAGTATCGCTTTCAAACAGTATATCGGCGAAAACGGCGGGGAGTTCCCCCTCGGTCTGACAAATCCCAGATACGTTTCGGGTGTGTCTAAAAATCCCATTTTGGTTACCTCTGTAAAAAACGAACGTATTTCAACGAGCGGCGACAACGTTCAGTATTACGAAATCGACGGTACGCGCTATTGCCATGTAATAGACCCTACGACGGGCAAGCCCGTTCAGACGGGCGTTATGACCGCAACGGTAATAGGCGGCAGTGCGGCAGAGAACGACGCGTTTACAACCGCCATAATGGCAATGGGTAAAGATAAAGCAATAGAGTTTATAAAAACCAAGCTTTCAAACAGACGTGTGTTTTTTACCTTTGATTGCGCCTATGACGGCGGAGAGGGGTACGAAATATATACAAACGTTCCGGCAAGCGAAATTACTGTATTAGACTCTGCGTTCACGTTAAAGGAAATCGTGTAATGTCGCTAAAAAAAATCGAGTCGGTAAAAAAAGACAAGGGCTTTAAAATCTGGGACTTAATAATTTACGGCGTAATAATCGCGCTGGTCATAGTAACATTTACCGTAGTGTTTACCACGCGCGACACAACCCCGTTGAGGGGGGTACGCGTTTACTCGAAGGGAGTTGCCGTGTTCGAGTACTCGTTTGAAAACGGCAAATACAACGTTTTGAGCGACTCCGCAGAAATCGAAGTTTCGGACTCTGGCGAAACGTTGACGGTTAAAATCACAGACGGAAGCGAATACAACCTGGTGGAAATCGTAAAGAGCGGTTCGGTAAGCGTAAAGGAAGCCAATTGCCACAGTCTGGACTGCGTGTATATGGCGCCTATAAAGGACAACAGCGGTTTTATTTTCTGCTCGCCGCACGCTCTGAGAATTGTGCCTTACGACTTTGATCCCGACGACGGAACTATAATAGTATAAAAATATAAGCCCCGCGCTTTTTGCGCGGGGCTTAATTTATTGAGAGAATTTTTAAGCTGTTTGCGTATTGTCGGGAGTTTCTTCCGCAACAACCTTACGGCTTATTATTATGTGTCTGGGGCACTTAGCAACGCAGGTAAGACAGCCGGTACATTTTGTGTAGTCAAATACGGGCAGGTTATCCTGCATAGTTATCGCGCCGTGGGGACAGCTCTTTGCGCAAATGCCGCAGGCAATACAGCCGACCTTGCACACGCCCATAACTTCCTTGCCCTTGCACTTTGACGAGCAGGCGACGTACACGGGCGCGGAGGCGGGTATACGGTCTATAATGCTCTTGGGGCAGGCAGAAATGCACGCTCCGCAGGAAATGCACCTGTCGGGGTCTACTTGCGCGAGTCTTGCGGTAACCTCTATTGCGTTTTCGGGACAGACAGCTTTGCAGTCGCCGCAACCGAGGCAGGCAAAACTGCAGGACTTGTTTCCGCCGAGCAGCGAGTTTACCGAAGCGCAGGTGGGGTTGCCCTTGTAAACGAACTTATCCGCGCAGTTTTCTGTTCCGCCGTTGCAGTGAACGACTGCGACCGTGCGCTCTTCGTCTTTGAGTTCTATGCCAAGCAGTTTTGCTATTTCGGCTTTGCCCTCGGGCGAAGTTACGTGGCAGGCGGAAAGCTCCGCGCCGCCCTCCGCGAGCTTGGAGGCAAAGCCGCTGCAGCCCGAACAGCCGCAACCGCCGCAGTTTGCGCCTGCGAGGTTATTTAAAATTTTAGTGATTTTTTCGTCAACGTCGACTTTGAAAACCTTGCCGACGATAAGAATTAACGCGCCGATAATAAGAGCGGAGCCCGCGAAAATTCCCGCGACGATACCAACCGTTATCCACGTTTGGGTAGTTACTTCGAGTAAATTCATTTTTTTCCTCCCTTATATGCTGATATAGCTGAATACCGTAAACGCCATACAGATAAAGCAAGCGGTAACCATTGCTATGGGGAAGCCTGCAAGCGCCTTAGGCGTTTTGTAGTAGTTGAGTTTTTCGCGCATACCGCTCATTATAATCATAACGAGGGTAAAGCCCAAACCCGCAAACAGTGCATAGAGGAGCGCCCAGCCGATATTCATCGACATCGTGCCGCTGAAGCCCGCAACGACGTCGCCAAGCGAGCCGAGGTCTAACTTTCCGTCAACCATCGAAGCGTTTGTGAAGAGCTCGGTAACGCCCAATACTGCGCAGTTTGTAGTGATAAGGGGAAGGTATACGCCCATCGAGTTGTAGAGCGAGGGAGAGATTTTGCGGATAATCGCTTCAAGCATCTGCACAAGCGAAGCTATAATGAAGATGAAGAAGATTATTTCCAAAAACTCTATATTAAGGGGCACCATTACATAGGTGTAAATGGGGTAGGTTACCAGGGTCGCAAGTACCATAACGACGGTAACCGCAACGCCCATACCCGCCGCGCTTGACGTCTTTTTGGATACGCCGAGGAAGGGACAGATGCCGTAGGTTTTAGCCGTAATAAAGTTGTTTGTCAAAACGGCTGAAAGAACTATCATTATAAATGCCGCCATAGTTTACACAGCCTCCTTTAAGAGATTTTCGCGTGCAAGCTTGTTCGCTTTTACTCTGCGCGAACGCTCGAAGCAGTCGATAACGTATACGAACACCGCTATGCAGATACCGTATACAAGGAACGCGCCGGCGGGCTTTGCGAGCATACCCACACCGAAGTTCATTATCTGATAGCCGAACAGCGAACCGCTTCCGAAGAACTCGCAGATAACGCCCATTACGGTAAGCGCAAGCGTAAACCCGAGTCCCTGTGCAACGCCGTCAAGCGCCGCCTCGCCGACATTGTGCTTGTTTGCAAACGCTTCGGCTCTGCCTAAGATTATGCAGTTTACGACTATCAGCGAAAGGAAGCCGCCGAGACTGTCGTACAAATCGGGAACGAATTTTTCGAGCACCATTCTTGCAAATGTTACAAGCGTTGCGATAATTACTATATAGCAGGGAATTCTGACCGCATTGGGAATTACTTTTCTCAATAGCGATATAAGAATATTGCTGAGCGTAAGAATTACGAGAACGGTAAGACCCATACCGAGCGAAGAAAACGCCGAGTTGATAAGTCCGAGAGTGGGACAGGTGCCCAAAACCAGCATAAAGGTGGGGTTTTGGAATATAAGTCCGTCAAGGGTGATTTTCTTATACTTATTCATTGTTTTCACCTCCGCTTAAATCTGCTTTGTAATAATCGTAGTTTGCGGTAGCAAACGCGCCCGCCGCAAGACACAGATAGTTTGACTTAGTCGCGCCCGTCATAATTCCGTTACTTGCGTAATTTCCGTTAGTCATATCCGAGCCGTCGTTGCCTATAATCGACTTGAAGTAGTCAACGTCTTTTCCGTTAAAGAGAGAAACGTCAACATAGTTGT
>JAIDOO010000135.1 GCA_029063275.1 Clostridia bacterium | reverse complement strand
GTCTCTGACGTTGCCGATAAATTACTACGAGAAGCTCTGGGTTAAGGTATAAGATACTCTTTCACTCGTCGCGCTGAAACTACCCTCGCCAGTTTTGAATACCACGTTGCCCATATCGGCATCGATGCCGTTGAATATCGCTTCGACCCTGAAGGACTTGCCGCCCTTTAATTCGGGTTCTTCGATAAACTGACCCGCATCGTCATAGTATTTGTAACCTATTGCCAGTGTTTCGGCAGTTATAAGCTTAGTTACCGCGTCGGGCAGGTTAAGAGTTGCTCCGTTTGCGCCCTTGTTCCAAAGGTTGGTTGCATCGACAACCAAAGGCGTTATGTTCCACTTCATCGAAGCAACATTCGGGCTTACTTCCGTTATCTCGACGTCGGTTGCGGAATAGCCCAAAAGCGCTTTTACCGCGCTGACTGCCTCGGGATATGCCCAGCGGTAGTTGCTGTTAAGCTCGAGTATCAAAGTATATCCAGTCGCGCTTACGTTGCGTTTGTCTTTAAAATCGCCGCCGAGAGTTACCAGGCTCTTTATCTGTTCCCAGCTTCCGCCAAGATAATCTTCAACGTTAATATATTCGCCTGAAAAGATTATATCCGAAAGCGTGGGCAGTTCCACCTCTTTGGCGTTGATAACGAAAGCTACTTTGTTGGATCTGTCAAGCACGTAGCTGTCCGCATATTCGGGCTTTATATCTATTACAAACGTATACTCGCCCGCGTCGGCTTCGCTCGGCTTGAAATCCGCAAGCGAACACAAAACGTCGCCGCCCTTGCGCACCGTTATATCGTAGTAGTCGCTGTCCCAAACATCGTTGGTTTCGCTGTTTTTAAGAGTGAACAGCTTAGTTACGTCAAGTTCGTCGCCGTACTCGAAGCCGTTTATCGCCTCGCTTACGGTCAGATTTATCTGGGTCATATTTCCGCCCAGTCTGAAGCGTTTGGGATTTTTGCTTGCGTCGTCCTCAAGCTGATACTTCTTTTCTCCGTCCGCTGTCAGTACTGCTTTTACATAGATGTATGTAGGCGTAGTTTCGGTAAACCTGTCGTTTGTGCAAAGCGCCTTAATTTCCGCCTCGGTCATGGGGACAGTGCTTATAGTTCCGCCCACTTCTTTATAAAACTCGTATTCTACGTTGCCCTTCTGCGCGTCGGTTAAATCAAGTAAAGTTAACTGCAGGTGCGCGAGCGAGCTGTCGTTGAAGTAGTCGTCAGCATAAACGATATTCGACCATACAAGGTCTATCTGCTCTTTGGCTATGCTCCATGGTATATTCACTATCATAGTGCTTGCCCCGGTTGCCGTAACGTAATTGTCGCTGAGCGTTACCGTTGCGCGTATCGTATAATTTCCCGCCGTAGTCTGTCTGATTAACGCATCGTCGAATACTACGCTCTTTACCGTGTCGGGGAAAAGTACCGATGAAGCGAGAGTTACCGTTACGGGCTTGCCGTTGTATTCGGGCGGCTTTGCAGGGTCATACGCCAATACGTCCGACGAGCCTTCGCGCTGATACATAAGCGGTATTTCACTGCCCGAAACGTTTGCAACTGCTTTATTTATCACAATTTCAAACGTAACTGTTGCCGTGCCGTCATTATTGTTGGTGTAGCTTTTGAACTTATTTGTCGCGGTTACGTCATAGGTCGCAGGCAAATTGTGGTTTGTGTCCTTGGACCTGATTTGCGCGGTTACGGTTACCGTACCCGCCTTGTTTATCGTGCTCGTTCCGTCGGCATAGGCGTACGTCAGCGACGAAGTGCCGTTTACGTACTCCAGATAGTCTATACCCGAAAAATCAAGGTATATCTTGTACTCAGTTGCGCCGTAGGTTTTATCGTAGGCGTAAGTAAGTCCCGCCGCGGGTATATTCGCGTTAGCGTCGCCGTTGTTTTCACCGCGCACGGTGTTGTAAACTATCTCTATGTCGTCTATGCTCGCTTCGCCCGCAGTTACGGTTAACGCCTGTGTTGCGCTCGCGCCAAGTTTATAGTTTTTGTTCACTGCCGCCGCCGTGTCGGGCGCGAGCTCGAACGTAAGAGTATACGTTCCCACGCTGAACACGTTGCCGTCGCCTATAAGTGTGGACAAATCAAGCGATACGTCCCCTATCTTCGAAGCGCCGACCGCCTGAATCTTTCCGCCCGTTGTTGTGCCGTTTGTGAAAACGTAGGACAGGATAAGCTGAGGCTCTTCTGCACTGCCGCCGTCGGGCGTTTCGCCGCCGTCCGTATATTCAGCAGTTATATTGCCCTTAGTGTTGGTCTTTAAATTGAAGTTCTGGTTGTTTGAAAGCGGTGAAAGGAATTTGATAACAAGTTCCTTCTTGTCAATCGTAAACGTCTTTGTCTTTGCGCCCGTAGCCACCGCGCTTGACCAGGTGTAGTTGTTTGTATCGACCAAATCGAAAGTTACGGTATATTCAGCCGAATTCGTCGCCGAAAGCTTTTTATCCGTTGCGTCGTAATCCACTACAAAGTAGTTATCCGCGCTTTTATACTGCGTGCCCGTACCGTTCGCAGTGAGAGTTACCGCACCGACAGATATACCCGCTATTTTAAGTATATCAGTTTCGTAATCGGACAGAGTGAAGTCCTGCGCGTTTGCGTTATACGTTTTATTACCGTCGAACGAAGGCAGATTTACTTCCGCTTTTTCAACCGTGTAGTTGTATACGGTTGTAGAGCCCTTTAACAAATAGTTGCTTGTGCCTGAATTTGCGTCTGTAAGCGTAGCCTTATAAGCGCCCGCCAACGTGGGTACGGTGGTTGACTTTGCGTAAACAGTGCCGTCGTTCGCCGTGCCCTCGTACTCCATTTTCCAGTCGGGGAAAAGACTGGTCGTGCCGCTTGGTATAGTTTCGGTGGAGCTGTACGGCTTTACCGCGTAGGTCTTGGTGCTGTCGTTTGTGTATGAAACCGCCGTGCCCGTCAGAAGCGTCGAGCCTCCGCCCGAAGTATCGAACAGTCTGTAATCGAATTTTATTTCCTTCTGTTCGATTGTTAAAATAACTTTCTTTTCGGTTACTGCCGCGCCGCTGGAATCAAACCAGGTGAACGGACTGTTCGGTTTGAGTTTAATGGCTATCTCGTATCTGCCCGCATTGATTATATTTGTCGCCGCTGTTATGGCGCCGGGATTAGCCGTATCGAATGCGGTAGTATCACCCGTGTTTTTATAGCTGTATGTAATATCGGCGTAATCTACAAAATAATCCTTTACGTTCAGATACCAGTCGGGTAAAACGTTATCAAGACTTTTAACGCTTCCGTCGTAAATTAACGTTTTTGTGTTACTGCCGTCGGGTTCGGCGGTAACGTCCGAGGGTTCAGCCAAAACCTGTTTATCCATAGCCGACAGATTAAGGTGCATAGCGGGTCTGATTGACATAGTAGACCCTGAGTTGCCCGCAGTTCCCACGCCCTCGCCGCTATCTACCATAGTGTAGTTAACGCTGCCGTAAGTTGCCCAAACTGCACTGGATATATATGTGTCAGCTACGGTACCGGTTCTGAACCAGGTTGTATTGTAAGTAGCCGATGAGGCGTACTTTGTACCCGTTTGTTTGCGCTGGTTTGCCGTAAGTTCCCACATTCCCTGAACGGAACTGCTTACATACGCCCTTTCCGCAACGCTAGGCACCCAGAAATAGTCGTTTTCCCAATCGAAGTAATTTGCTTTTGTTTCATAATTGGTGGTTTTAGTACTGTAGCCCGTAAGCCCTCTTCCCCAGGCATCGTTAAATTGTCTGACACGCGGAGTAATGGAGCCGTTAAAACTCACATTTTGCAAAATAGATACTGAGTCTTCCGCTTCCTGCCAGCCCATATCTTTTGGCGCGGCTATAATGCCCGTTGAGCCGAAGTCGCTTGCCAACGCCTTGAACCCCGCGTCCTGCTTTGCCTCGCCCTGGGCAACGGTTGAAAGGGCGGTCGAGCTTGTGGAGTACTGCGTACCCATAAGAACACTTCTTACCTGGCTTGTGCTGTACATATTTGCGGGATAAGGATTGGCTTGAGCATTTGTTGAGGTTACCGACCAACTTGCAAAAGTGCCCGAGGCGAGCTTGTCTGTAAGCAAGAGCGTTGCTATAACGTCGCCGCTTATCGAGTTGGAAACGTAAACAACAGTCCACTTGTAGCCGCCCAAGGTAACTACGATATCCTTGCCCGAGTGTGTGCTGACCGCGGCAAGATCGGTTGCGGTGATTACCTGTGCGCCCGTAACCGACTCGGTACTGCCCGAAGACGAAAGCGCGTTTTCAACAGACTTCAAAGTCGCGTTTGCACCCGAAGTTCCCGAAATTGCGCCGTATAGCTTTGAAACGGAATCGGGGTCAAAAGAGCCTTTCCAGCTACCCGCCGTGTAGTCGTAGGCGAGTTCGTCTATAATTACCGCGTCTGAAGCAGTAACCGACATCGCGGCATTGGCGGTTATGTTTTTGGGCTTAATAAAAGCACAGCCCAATAATACCGCAAACAGTACCGCGAGTATTACAACTAATATACTTTTTTTCTTTGTATTCATATAATTCCCTCCTTATTGTTATAAAACAATAAAGTAATTTACCTTTTTATTATGTCTTTTCATCCTTAACCTGCCCTTGCCCGAATTAGGCAGGGGCAAGCTTAAGAGAAGTTTACTGTATCCGCAATTGCGCGGATATCAGATGACGTGGACTGAAAAATTGCAACAAAAAAAGTGTGGCTCCGAAGAGACACACCTGCTATGTAGTATCTCTTACGGTTACCACACCTCTATAATTAATCTCAAAAGACCTTAATTATAAG
>JAIDOO010000134.1 GCA_029063275.1 Clostridia bacterium | reverse complement strand
GTCTACCACCCTCGTTTCCATTTCGTAAGTGTTTCCGCCGAGCGCGTTTTTCTTTATTACGGGTTTGCCCTTTTCATCGAGCTTAACAACCTCGTTGCCGTCCGAATCCAACTCGGTATCGTAAACGGGAATTTTTTTGCCGCGCTCGTCGCGTTTGAAAAGCTCGGCGCGGAATTTTATCGAACCCTTTACTATCTGACCGCTGGGCGCTTGAACAAGTTGCATCAAGGAAAGCGAGGTTACGCTCTTACCGCAACCGCTTTCGCCGACGACGCCGACGGTCGAGCCGGCGGGCACGGAGAAGGTTACGCCGTTCACCGCTTTGACGGTGCCCGCATCGGAAAAGAAATAAGTATGCAAATCTTCTATTTCAACTATGTTTTTCTCGTCCTTCATTTCGGCGGTGTACTCTTCCACCTTTACCTTGCGCTTTTTACGCTTTTCGTAGTAACGGATAGCCTTCGAGTTTTCCTTGGCTATCTGCCTGGATTCCGAACGGGAGATATAGTGTTTTTTGTTTTCCTTTTTTTTCTCCATAGCGGTTACCTCTTCATCTTGGGGTCAAACGCGTCGCGGAGTCCGTCGCCGACAAAGTTGAAGGCAAGAATTGCGAGCGTTATACAAATACCCGAACCCAGCCAGAGGTTAGGATAATAATTTCTGTAAGTTGCGTCGGACGCAAGGTTGATAAGGTTGCCCCAGGTAGCCGTACCGAGAGGCGCGCCTATGCCGAGATATCCCAAAGTAGCTTCATACAAAATTATACTGCCGAGTCCCAGAGTCATAAACACTATAAGCTGGGGAATTACGTTGGGAAGCAAGTGCTTGAATATCTTCTTCGCCGTGGAAAGTCCCGAGCTTTTTGCCGCAAGCATAAACTCCTGCTCCCTCAGTGAAAGAATTTGTCCGCGCACAAGCCGCGCAACGCTGGTCCAACCCAGCAGGGTCAGCACAATCATCATGTAATACAGCTTTGAAATATCCACTATTCCGAGCTGGGTAAATATCGAGCTTAAAATAAGCAGAATCGGGAGGGTGGGTATACAGCTTAAAACGTCTACAACACGCATTATCAGCTGGTCTACCCATTTGCCGAAGTAACCCGCAAGACCGCCTAAAAGTACGCCTAAAAGAGTTTCGAGTATAACTACGACAAAGCCGATAGTCAATGAAACCTGACCGCCCTTCATAAGTCGGGTAAACACGTCGAACGCCGAGTTATCCGTGCCCATGATATGTTCGGGAGATATGCCGCCTAAATTATTGTACTGAGTTTGATCAAGCGTTAAATCGAAGCAGATGTAAGATTCGCCGCCTATATCGTAATTTATCGTGCTGACGGTGAAAATAGTATTCGGAGTGGGGTCGGCTTCATTGGCTCCCCAAGGGGAAAACAGCGGTCCTATAAACGAGAACAGGAACAGCGCGATAAGCACTACAAGACCTATAACCGAAAGCTTCGAACGGAAAAACCTCTTTAAGACGGTCATTCCGGGAGATAAAACCTTTGCCCTGTCGGTCAGATTTTCGCCGTGGAGATTGTCGTTGAAATTTTCTTTATCGGAAACGGTTGCCGCGTCAGCCGCGGTTTGTCCGTTTTTAACTTCTTCTTCCATTTCCGTACCTCCTTTATCTCAGCTTGACTCTGGGGTCCACTACCGCGTACATAATATCCGCAAGCAGGGTTCCTATTACCGTAAGCACAGCAATGAACATATTATAGCCCATTGCAAGGGGAATATCGCCAACCTTCAATGCATTGTATGCCGCCTGTCCGATACCGGGGATATCGAAAACCGTTTCGGTTATCATTGCTCCGCCGAACAACATAGGAAGTGTTGAGGCGAGCACCGTTATAAGCGGGATAAGCGTGTTTCTGAAAACGTGCTTATATACTACCTTTCCCTCAGAAAGACCTTTTGCGCGCGCCGTCCTTATGTAGTCGGCGTTAAGCACTTCGAGCGTGTTAGTTCTGGTATATCTCATAATCGAACCGATATCGAGAATGACCATAACCAAAATAGGCAGGATAAGGTGCCATATCATATCGCCGAATACTTCGAAAGGGGTTGCCGTAATGGGCAACGTGGAATGGAGTCCGCCCGTTTCGAACCAGCCCAAATCCACGGCAAACCATTTGATAAACAGGTTGCCGAGGAAGAAGGACGGAAACGCCATTGCTATCATACATAGCACGGTTACCGTATAGTCGAATTTACCGTACTGGCTTGTCGCGCATTTAATTCCGAGCGGGATTGCAATCAACAGCTCTAAAACCAGGGAAATAAGGGAAATCGAAAACGAAATACCCATTCTCTCCCTGATAACGTCGGTAACGTCGCGTCCGTACTGGAACGAAACGCCCATATCGCCTGAAAGGAAGCTTGTAAGCCAACTCCAGTATCCCTTTAAAATTCCGAGAAAGCTGTTGTCCGCCAAACCGTAAATAGCGAGTATACGGTCGAAGTCTTCCTGCTTCATAGTCCCGTTATTGAGCTGCTCCGCAAATTTCTGCTCAAGGTAATTCAGCGGCATCAGTCTTATAAGAAAGTAAATTATAAGGGATACGCAGAACAGAATTAAAATGGCGAGCAGTATTCTTTTTAAAATGTATTTTACCATAAAAGTTACTCCGAATTATTCGGCTTTGTTAATTAAACGTAATTTATTTCCCAGAGTTTATCAAACAAACCTATATAGTTGTTAGGTTTTGAAACAAGAGTCTTAGAATCGATTACGTTATGATTGTAAACACAAAGGTCGTGGCGCTGATAGGTAGGAAGTTCTACCGCCAAATCCATAATAAGGTCAAGACAATCCGCATACACGGGGATACGGTCGCTCTCGTGAAGATAAGATCTTCCTTCGTCAATCTTGTCGCTGAGCTCCTGTATAATGTCGTATTCATACTGCCATTCCGAAGGATTTTTAAGAATGTTTTTATAGTTCCAGTTGTTTACGCTGGTCGCATTGCTTTCCTTATGATAAATCTGGTACATATCGGGGTCGGTTGACGAAGTCCAAGCCGCCGCCCAAACGTCAAGGTCGCCCGAAATAAGGCTCTTTAACGCATTTGCGTCATTAGTTACGGTAATCTGGAAGCCCAAAGTATTCAGTCTGCTAGCCGCCTCGTTAAACATATTGTAAGCGGGGTGCTCGGTAGAATCGCCTGCTATGGTGAAGGTAAGCTTCATTACGGTGTTGCCTTTTTGGTAAACGCCGTTTCTCAATTCGTATCCTGCCTCAGCCATAAGCGACTTGATTTCAGCGCCGTCAGAGGTGTTGTCGTAAGCTATCGAAGGATATTCGGTTGCTCCTTCGGGATATGCCCACGAAGTCTTTGACATAGGTCTGTAAATAGGTTGTGCAAGCCTAGAGCCGTAGAAATCGATTGCAAGACCGGTGTTAATCGCCTTCATAATCGCCTGTCTTGCCTGATGTTCGGGAACGGCCTTGGGGTTTACGCCGATGTAGCCGTAACCGCCCGTTTCGTAGTCGACAGAAGAAAGGCTGTTAAGCTGTGAAACCAGGTTTACGTTAGCCCTTGTTGCATTGGGTTTACCGAAGTCGATTTCACCGCTCTGCAACGCCTCCATAATCTTCGAATCGTTGTATACATTGTAGTTAACAAATTTGATTTTTGCGTTCTGAATGTTCGTGCCTACGGTCTCGAAGTAGTCGTTACGCTTAAAGTAGCAGGTAGCTAAAGTTTCATAGAAAGTTGCCCTTGTAGGATCGCCGCCATTTCTGTTGGTTGCTCTGTAAGGACCTGCGCCTACGGGAATAGAGGTTTTTTCCACAGCTGAAATAACGTCATCGAAGAAATCGCTGTTACCGAATTCAAGACCGAACTCGTCGTTTGCGGGGTCTGCCGTCGTAACGTAGTTTTTACCTTGGAAGGTGCCCGAATAGTAATACAAAGGAGCTATGGGGAAAGCAAAGTTAAACTGAGCTTTGGGGTCAACGCCGTTGATGGTAATTTTGAGAACGTCGTTGCCGTTTGAGTTTTTAGAAGCTTTTATACCGGAAATATTAGGTACCAACAGCTTGCCGTCGTTATTTTTCTTTAATTCCGCAATCTTTGCCGTTCTTAACTGACCTAAAATAGCTTCATACAAGGTAGTCGCGGTAGCCCAGCCGGAAACTACTCCGCCTATTCCGTCCTGCGTGGTATAGTTTCCTACAACCATATTAACACAATAGTCTCTTTGAAGTGCAAGAATTGCGTTCTCTCTTGTTGCGCCTTCGTTTTCCGCAATATATTCGTCAATATTACTATCTGAGGTTGCCGCCGATATCTCGTCGATAATATCCTGTGCGCCGCGGAGTCCGCCTGATACGGCTATGTCGTCAGCCGCACCCTGCTGCCAGGGGTCAAGCGTGGTGTAATATTTTTCACCGTCGTCAACGTCTATTTTATTGTTGCCGTTTATATCGTTGAATATGGGAGCCATAACGCCGTTTGCGTTAAGTCTTTCCTGAACGGTTATTATGCCTTCGGAGAAGAGGAAAGCCTGCCAAGCCTCGGTGAAGTTATAAGCTTTGTACGACTCCTCCCAACTGCCGTAAATCGCAGTCCAGTCGGACTCTATTTCTTCATTGAACAGTTTCTTTGCAAGCGCTACGTCCTCTTCGATCTGCGTCGTAGAAGAGATGTCGTGGTTTGACCATTGTACAATGTCGTATATTCTGTCGTCCGCGGCGTCGGTCAAGTGATAAATCTGGTCGATACTTGAAGAACTGTTGTCGTCCGCGTCGGGGTCCTGCGAGCGGTAAGCCGCCAAGCCCTGAATATTAGTTGAATAAATAGTCGTAGAACCGACGTAAGCGGGGTCGAGGTAGACGTATAAATTGAAAAGAACGTCTTTAATAGTAAGCTCGTGCACGCCGTCGCTGAACATAATTCCCTTTTTAAGGGTAATTTCGTACTCGGTTGTACCGTTGTTGTCGCCGCTTTCGGTTACAACGTGGTTTGCGTCGTACATTGTAACCTTCATATCCAAAGCGGCGCAAACCTCATTTTCGCCGTAAACGATTTTGCCCGCATTGTCGATGTTAAGCAACGAAAGCTGGGTCATAGAAATCATTTCGCCGTCGTTTGCCGCAGTGTAGGTAAACGGATTAAAGTTTCCGTCAAGTGCGCCTACCGCAAGACTGAGCTGGCGTGTTTCGGGGTCAAGATTTTGCTTTTTACAACCCACTGCCGCGCACATGGTGAGCGCAAGTCCCGCGCAAAGAGCTCCTTTAATTATTTTTTTCATTTATTTTAAGCCTCCTGTTAATTTTCCTTAATTTTTACGTCTATTGACTGTCCGTTGATTATCAATTCCGCATTAGTGTAAGTTAAAGCAGAAAAGTCGCCTGAGCCGAACAACCAAGTG
>JAIDOO010000133.1 GCA_029063275.1 Clostridia bacterium | reverse complement strand
CATAACCAACGAACGCAACGCCTTGAATTTTACCTTGAAGTCGGCGGCGATTTTAGCAACCTCGCCCATTTCTTCTATTGCAACGCCGGTAACTTCCACGTTTGGCGAACCGTCGATACTGTTTACGTTTTCAACGTCCTTTCTGAGATACACTCCGTCGGCATCGTAAAACGAATACTGTCCGCCTACGGAAACAGCGAAAGTTTCAAGCCTTTCTTTAACGGTTACGTTTACGGTACAGGGATATATCTTTTCGTAAGATACAAGGGAGTAATTGCACCCCTCTATCGCTTTGTCAAGCTCTTTGGTACCGATAAAAAGGATACTTTCACCCTTGACGGAAGACAGCGAGCTTTTTGCGTCGGCGTAATTTCCCGAACCGTCCTCACTGTAAGAAAGCACTGTTACGTTGACGTTTTTAACGGCAAAAATCAAGCCGATGCTAATTACTATTGCAGCGACGAAAGCTACCCCTATAACCAACGCGATAATTTTTCTTAAGAACTTCATAAGTTTAAATCAAACGGATACTCTGACTATATCTGCTCCCAAATTTCTAAGTTTATATTCAAAAGAGCCGTAGCCCCTGTCTATATGGGAAATATCCAAAATTTCGCTTCTTCCGTCTGCGGCAAGAGCCGCAAGAACCAGCGCCGCGCCGCCGCGCAAATCGTACGCAACCACGGTTGCACCCTTATACTTTTCAACTCCGCGCACAAATGCGTTTCTGTCGATTACCGTAATATCCGCGCCCATTTTGCGAAGTTCGGGCACATATTTAAACCTTGTTTCAAAAAGATTTTCGGTTACGATTGAGTGTCCGCCGCACAATCCGCACAGCGCCGTCATCTGCGCCTGCAAATCAGTAGGAAAGCCCGGATAAGGTTGGGTTTCGATGGTTTTGACAGAAGAAAGTCTTTTGTTATTTTCCAGTAATATTTTATCACTGTTTATGCTGATTTTGCAACCGTTTTCTCTCAATTTATGTAAAAGTGAACTGATATTTTCGGGGCAGGCGCCCTCAACCGATACTTTGCCGCCGCACATTGCCGCGGCAATGAGGAATGTTCCCGCTTCTATTCTGTCGGGAATGGGCAAAAACTCGCAACCGCCAAGTTCTTTTACTCCCTCGACAATAACCGTTCCGCTTCCCGCACCCGATACTTTTGCGCCTATGCAATTTAAAAATCTTTGCAAATCTTCTATTTCGGGTTCGCGCGCGGCATTCTTTATTACTGTGGTCCCCTCCGCTTTGACTGCGGCAAGAATAATGTTTTCGGTAGCGCCGACACTGGGACAATCAAGCATAATCTCGTTTCCGTAAAGCTTGTCGCACGTACACAGGATATATCCGTTTTTTTCCGTGATTTGCACGCCCAAACGTTTAAGTCCCGTCAGGTGTAAATCCACGGGTCTTAGCCCTATGTCGCACCCGCCGGGGTAAGCGATTTTCGCTTTATGGAAGCGGGATATTACCGAACCCAATAAAAAAACCGAAGAGCGCAACTCGTGAGCAAGCGCGCTTGGTATTTCGAAACAGTCCGCTGACGAACTGTCAATTTTTATACTGTCGTTTTCGTAAACTGCTTTACACCCCAGACAGGTAAGAATATTTATCATATTCTTTACGTCCGAAATGTGCGGCACGTTTAAAATAGTTACTTCTCCGTCGGTTAAAACCGTTGCGGCAAGTATAGGAAGCACTGCATTTTTAGCAGCTTGAATTTTTACGCTTCCATATAGCTTGTTTCCTCCGTTTATAATGTATTTTTCCATATTAACTCCGAGTATGTAAAATATACTCCATTATATGGAAAAACAGGGTTTGATTGTTAATCGCTTCGTGATATATTGAACAATACGCCCATCGAAGCCATAGTGATAATCAGGGACGTGTTTCCGCTACTGATAAGCGGCAACGGAAGCCCCGTAGGCGGAATTGTTCCGCTGACAACAAGCGCGTTCACAATAACCTGTATACCATAGACAAGCGTAAATCCCATAGCCAGCAAATAGCCGAATCTGTTTTTGCACCGTCTTGCAATCCGAAAGCCCCTGTAAACGATAAATCCGCAACACAAAAAGAATATCGCCAGTCCCAAAAATCCAAGCTCTTCACCCATAATAGACAAAATGAAGTCGCTTTCGGCAAAGGGCAAAAACCTGTATTTTTGCGTAGACTGAAACAACCCGGTACCGAAAAGCCCGCCGTTGCCGAGCGCGTATAGCGACTGGATAAGCTGATACCCCTCGTCCTTGGGCGAAGCCCACGGGTCAATAAATGCGCTTAACCTTTGCAGACGATAAGGCTCTAAAATTATCAGTACGGGAATTGCAACCGCAAACGGAATTAAAATAAACAGAAAGGTTTTCAGGTTAGTTCCGCTTAAAAATACGAGGCTGAGCATCAGCAATCCGACGCACATGGTTATCGACATATTCGGCTCGATAATAATCAGAACGCAAAATCCGATACCGACGCCGAGCACCGGCAGAACTCCCTTTACCGTTTTCACCTTTTCGTGATTTTTTGCAAAGTAAGCCGCAGCAAAAAGCGCAAAGGCATATTTTGCGATTTCGGACGGCTGAATGGTAAATCCGCCGAAGCCTATCCATCGCGTTGCGCCGTAGTTAGTAATACCGATTACTGGAACAAAAACTAGACAAAGCAAAATTGCGGCTATGATAATTGCGGGATACCTGAACTTCATAAGTTTTTTATACGGCAAAAAGCACATTCCGATCATTGCCGCAGTACCCAGCCCCACGCCCAAAAGTTGTTTTTTAACAAAGTACAGACTATCGCCGTACATTACCTCGGCGGTGTACGAGCTTGCGGAGTAAATCATAAGACACCCGAAGCAAGCCATTACAAAAACACAAACTAAAAGCGGGATATCTCCCGCTTTAGTGTATTTTTTGTTTGCCGTAACTACCCGATTATATAATTTTTCGGATTTGTCCGCCGCAGGCGCTTTTACTGCCGCCGCTTCTTTTCTGTGTTTAAGAAACTTCATTTATGCCGTCCACGATTTTTCTGAAAGCTTCGCCGCGTTCTTCGTAGTTAGCAAAGCTGTCAAAGCTCGAGCTTGCGGGACTTAAAAGAACGGTCTGTCCCGACTTTGCAATAAACTGTGCCAGATTTACCGCCGCGCCGAATTCAGAGCAAAGCGAAAAGCTTACAAACCCCGACTTAATTGCCGCATTCAGAAGTTTAAACCTGTTTTCGCCGTACAACACCGCGTGAACGACTTTGCCTATTTTCAAAGCCTCAAACAACGGTTCGTAGTCATAGCCCTTGTCCTGACCGCCGAGCAGGATTATCGTGGGCTCGGTCATCGCCGCCGCCGCTTTCAATGTCGCGTCTACGTTAGTACCCTTACTGTCGTCAACGTAGTTTACGCCGTTTACTCTGCGGATTTGCTCGATACGGTGCTTGATTCCCTTGAACTCACACAGCGCTTGAGCAACTTTGGACTTTTCAAGTCCGAGGATATGCGCACAGGCAACGCAGGCAAGCGCGTTCTTTATATTGTGCTCTCCGCTTACCGTCATTTCATCAACGTCAAAATACTTTTCACCGTTGAAATAAACACTGCCGTTTTCGTAGTACGCGCCGTCTATTCTCCCTTTTAACGAGAAGTATACAACCTTCGCCTTGGTTGTCTGCGAAAAGCCTCTCACCGTTTCGTCGTCGTAGTTCAAAACAGCGTACTCGCTCTCCCTCAGATTGCGGAGAATTTTGTTTTTCAAAAATATGTAGTTTTCCATATTGTAATGGCGGTTGAGATGATCCTCGGATATGTTTGTTACAACCGCGATATGGGGGCGCAGACTTGTCAGCGTTTCAAGCTGGAAGGACGAAATTTCAATTACGGCATAATCGTCAAAACCGAGCTTGTCAACCACGCTTACGAGCGGATTGCCGATATTGCCGCAAGCAACGGTATTGTTGCCCGCTTTTTCCAAAACCGAGTTCATCATCGATACGGTTGTGGTTTTGCCGTTCGTACCCGTTACGGCAATAGCGGTTGCACGGAGGTAAAGCGCACCCAGCTCTTCTTCGCCTATTATCGATTTACCCTGCTTTCTGAAAGCAACGGGCAAGGG
The DNA here is from genome assembly GCA_029063275.1 of Clostridia bacterium. Taxonomy (GTDB): domain Bacteria; phylum Bacillota; class Clostridia; order Christensenellales; family Borkfalkiaceae; genus Coproplasma. Next base: position 1,831 of record JAIDOO010000133.1, on the reverse strand, counting down.
GTTGTCTATAGGAATACCGGGACTGACCACAAGCAAGTCGCACTCGCTTATGGCGTCGGCGTAAGTTTCCGCCGTAACTATATGCGCTCCGTCCGAAGCCAACCCGTTCATTACCGCGATAATATTGTCGTTTATAACGTCGTCATAAACGTACACTTCCGCACCCCTGTCAAGCAAAAAGCGCGCACTGCTTTCACCCGACTTTGACATACCTGCAACCATAAACTTCTGATTTTTGAAATACATTCGTTCCTCACACAAATAATAATGATAATATTCCGACAAGTGCGGTAATCAATACGTACGCATAAGTAATCTTACACTCGGTATATCCCTTCATCTGAAAGTGATGATGCAGGGGTGCCATTAAAAACACTCGACGCCTTGTCCGTTTATAATATATTACCTGCACTATCACCGATATTCCTGAAATCACAAACATTATCCCGAGCAAAGGGATAAAAAGCGAATTCCCCGAAAATACGGATATACACGAAATAAACCCGCCGAGCGCCAGCGAACCCGTGTCGCCCATAAACACCGAAGCCCTGTTTGCATTGAACAGCAAAAAGGCGGCAATAGCGCCAACCGCAATAAAGCACAGAAGCGACGACTTGTCCGACTGGACGGACAAAATGAGCCCCATAATAAACAGATAAGCAGAACTTGTACCGCCCGCCAGCCCGTCCAACCCGTCGGTTAGGTTTACACAGTTTACGGTAGCCGTAAAAATCAGAATTACAAGAGGGATTATGCCCCAGCCTATATACACAGACTTTCCGCCCGAAAACGGAATATACAGATAGCACAAATCGTTGAGATAGCAAAATACAGCGGCAACTGTTGCTATTGCCACCTGAAATATAATTTTTTGATAGGGCTTTAAACCGCCGTTATCCTTACGGTAAATTTTTAAAAAATCGTCCAAAAAACCGACGACTGTAAAACCTGCGGTTATAGAAAGAGTTAAATTCACCCTTATATCGTTAATGCCGAAAAAGCAAAAGCCGACTACTATGATTGCGGCAATAAAAGCAAGTCCGCCCATCGTAGGCGTACCGCTTTTGTTTTTATGCTCTTTAACGTAGCCGAGGATATACTGGCCCGCCTTCAACCGCCTGAGAATAGGCAGTATTATCATCATTAGCGCGAGCGACGCTAAAAACGCCGCTAATATTCCCCAAAGATAGCTTTTCATTTATTCAACCGATAATTTTTTTAATAACCGTATTGTCGTTATAGCTGTGTTTTATTCCCATAATTTCCTGATAGTATTCGCCGCCCTTACCCGCAACCAGCAGGATATCACCCTTTTCAAGAAGTTTGATAGCATATTCCGTTGCGGTTTCCCTTTCGGTAACGGTAACGTACGATTTGCCCGTAGGCTTTATACCCGCCTCTATCTGCGTAATAATATCGTAAGGGTCCTCGAATCTCGGATTATCCGAAGTAATAATACAAAAATCAGCGTATTTTGCGGCAATTTCGCCCATCAGAGGACGCTTTGATACATCCCTGTTTCCTCCGCACCCAAACAGGCAGTAAAGCCTACCTTCACACAGTTTTTTCAACGCCTGTAAGGATTTTTCAAGTCCGTCGGGCGTATGCGCAAAGTCTACGAATATGTCTGCACCGTTGTAATTTGCAACGTGTTCGAGCCTGCCAGAAACTTTTTTCAGATTTCCGAGCCCGCTTGCAACGTGTTCTGTTTTTACGCCTAGCAATTTTGCACACATTGCCGCCGCCATTGCATTATAAACGTTATGCCTTGCGGGAATGTTAAGATTGATTTCATACAACTCGTCAAAAAGATTGATAACAAACGTCGTGC
>JAIDOO010000132.1 GCA_029063275.1 Clostridia bacterium | reverse complement strand
GCGCGCCCTTTTGGGCGCGCCGCTTGATTTTTTATCCTATGATTAATTTTACTACGCCGAAAATTGCAAGCGCCACGATTGCCAGCCACACAAAGGGCTTGATAATTCTGAAAATTTTTAATCTCTTTTTAGCTTTCCTGTCGGTGTAGTAATAATTGGTTACCTCTTCGGCGTTGCAGTTCCGCACGCAGTCGATAGCTCTTCCGCCCTCGGTAAAATTCGCAAAATGAAGCGTAAGGTCGGTTACGTTGTTTAAATCCAGCTTCAGTCTGAATTCAACCGCCTGACAGCGCGAATCGTAGTGTGGGTCGAAAATCCCGAAACACCCGAGTATAAAAAACAGCGCCGACCACAAAAACCACAGTTTTCCATTCATTTCGTGCACCTTGTTCACAGTAAGCTCAACGCTGTCCTTTTCGGTAGAGTATTCGGCGGAATATCCGCCCGTTTTCTGTTTTTTAAAGGGAATAATTTCGCCGTCGATTTTGACCGTCGGATTTTTGAAGGCGGTGGGCGCTATTTTTAAATTAATCTTTTTCATACTGCCGCACCCCCTATGCAGTAGACCATAATCATTCCGATAACCGCAAGCCCCAACGCGACGGAAGAGGCGGCAATTCTGCCAGTGTGCGGGCGTTTGTCTATAACCGCAATAATTATCGAAGCCGCCGCGCATACAGCCGTTATCGCAAACAGATAGGGCGCGCACGCGTGTCCCGTCTTTGAAATCCACTCGAATACCGGTCCGCTTGCGTTCACCATAGAGGTGTCGGGAAAGCTGAAAAGCTGTCCGAACGTTATCAGCCATATTATAATCACAAACGCGAATACGATATACGCGGCGATAAAAAATATGAATGTTGCCACAGGCAACAGCCCGAACAGCAAAAGCAGAACCGCGCTTAAAACAGCGTAATTCCCCAATACCGAGCCCAGCCTCAAAACGCGAAGTCTTGCAAGTTCGTTTTTAATCATAATTACCCCTTTATATTATAGTCAACATTTTACCATAAGACCTCAGATTTGTCAACCTTGGCGGTTTTGCGGAAATTCAACCGCGGCGGTTTAATGCAAATACACAATATATTGTGGTTTAAAAATTTTGACACCACAAGTTTTCAAAAAATCAAAAAAAAGGTTGAAATTGTCGAAAACCCGTGCTATAATTTGTATACTTATAAATAGGCATAAAAAAGTACCCTCATACGGCACTGCGTGCCGCCTTCCCCGGGGAA
>JAIDOO010000131.1 GCA_029063275.1 Clostridia bacterium | reverse complement strand
AGTACAAAGAGGGCGATTTCGACCAGGTTGACAGGGTGCTGTACGATTTGAAGCACAATCCCGCCAGCCGCCGAATAATGACCAATATTTATAACTTTGCCGACCTGCACGAAATGAATTTATATCCTTGCGCGTACTCGATGACGTTCAACGTGTCGGGCGATACGCTCAACGGAATTTTAAACCAGCGTTCAAACGATATGTTAACCGCGAACAACTGGAACGTGGTGCAGTACGCTGTTCTGTTAATTATGTTTGCGCAGGTATCGGGACTTAAAGCGGGCGAGCTTGTCCACGTTATCGCAGACGCGCACGTTTACGACAGGCACGTTCCTATAGTGGAAGAAATAATAAAAATGCCCCGCCTCACGGCGCCTAAATTAGAAGTGGATAAAAGCGTTAAAAACTTCTACGACTTCACGGTAGACAGCTTTAAGCTTGTGGATTATAAATTCAACGACAAGAAGTACGATATTCCCGTAGCGGAATAAAATATTACGACTAAAAAGCGCAAAGCGGGATTTATATCCGCCGTTAAGAGTATTTAAGAGAAAGCAATCTCACGCAAAATTTGCGTCGGCAGATTTAACGTGAACGGAGATTTATGAAAGCAATTTTGCACGCAGACAAAGAGTGGGGAATAGGAAAGGGCAACACCCTTATGTTTTCTATTCCCGCCGATATGAAGTTTTTCCGCGAAACGACGACCGGCAACGTTGTTGTAATGGGTTTGAATACGCTCAAATCCTTCCCCGAAGGCAAGCCCTTAAAAAACCGCACGAATATCGTGCTTTCCGCAACGGGCGAACCTTGCGAGGGGTGCATTGTGGTAAGCTCGCTTGACGGACTTTTGCGTGAAGTTAACAAGTACGACTCCGACAAGGTTTTTGTGATAGGCGGCGCAATGACCTATAAGCTTCTGCTTCCCTATTGCAGTGAGGTGCTCGTTACCAAGGTTGACGCGGTGGGCGGTGCCGACGCATATTTTGAAAATCTGGACAAGAACCCCGACTTTAAGCTCGTATACGAAAGCGAGCCTATTGAAACCAACGGCTATAATAT
>JAIDOO010000130.1 GCA_029063275.1 Clostridia bacterium | reverse complement strand
CTCGATTTTAGCAAGTGCGAAAGCCACGTCGCCCGATATTTGGGCAGGTGCCGACATACCAGACTGTTGCATAGGCATCTGCTGTTGCATTTGAACAGGCTGGGGTTGTGCCTGAGGTTGAGGCTGAGCCTGTTGCATTGACATCGAAGCCATTCCTGCGCCCGCCGCAAGTCCTGCCTGTGCGCGGATTTTTTCAAGCTCGGCTTCCTGCTTTGCCTTGGCAAGCTCGCGTTCAGCTTCGAGCTTTTCACGCTGTAATTGCCGCTCTTCCTCTTTGCGGGCTTTCGCCTCCGCGCGCTCTTCCTTGGATTTTCTGCGTTTGCATGCAACCACTATGATTATTATCAACAGTATAAGCAGGAATAACCCGATTAACAGCCACGCCCAGATTGGAAGTCCGAGCCACGTCTTGGTTACAAAGTCCTTCACGTTGCTCATTATCGCGGTAATTCCGCTCTTGGGTACGGAGTACGTTACTTTGTCGGATACTATCGTGCCGTTTTCAAATACGAAGTTGCTAGCGTCCGCGCCTTCAAGGAACGCGTCCGCGTAGAACGTGTTGCCCGGTTTGAACTCGGGGTCTATCACTCCGCCCGCCGCGTCTTCATAATAACGGTAACCCACGCTTAAATCAAGAGTACCGTTCGAAAGCATAGCCGCAAACTGTGCAGGCAGGTTTAAAACCGCGCCGTTGTTGCCCTTCAAGTTCCACAGCGAGCTGTCTAAAACGTAGGGGTTTATCTGCCACTTCAATAATGCGGCGGTATGTTCGTCGTTTGCAAACTCGGTTGAGTTTTCATAACCTGTAAGCGCCGCTTTCACCGCGGTCTTTACCGCGCTTTCCGTTTCGGGCTCCGCCACTGGTTTTTTGACGAATATATAGTTGAACTGGTCTTTAAGCGTTATCGTAGCCGTGTAGACAGTGCCCGCATCGCGCTTATCCAGCGCGTCTATAGTCATAAGCGTAGGGTCGTAGCCGTCCAGATAATCCGTAAGAGTTATATTTTCCCCCGTGAAGATTATCTCTCTTCCGACTTCGGGTATATAGACCTGTTTGGGTACTATCGTGTAAGTAAGCGTAGTCGTGCTGAGCGCAAACGAGCCTGATACAAAGTCATCCAACACAAGTACTATATTATACTCGCCTGCGTTTACTAAATACTCCGTCAAAGCCGAAAGGTTACTGCCGTCCACTGTTACGGGCTCGCTCAGCATTACACCAGACAACGTTACCTGGATATATTCCATATAGTCCAAGCCGTCGTTCGTCGCAGTTATTCCGAACTGTACCGAGCCGTACTCTACGTTATTATAGGTAAGGTTTACCGTTATGGTCGCCTTACTGCTACCCATAGTAAATTCTTTGGTCAAAGTTCCCGTCAAGTCGAACGAATCCTGTTTAGTCGCTATTATTGACGCTGTTGCAGTTACGCTGATTTCGTTGCTTACGCTTGCCTGAGCGCCGATCGTTTTCAGCGCCGCTTCACCGGTACCCGTAAACACATAGTCCTGTCCGTTTTCGTCTTTCAAAATTGCGGTATAGGTGTAAACTATGTACTGTGAGTAGTCCGCGCCGTCCGTGCTGGTTATCGCAGGAACCGAGAACGACCTGCCGTCGTCCAGCGTTACCGTTATGCTCGAATTCCAGTTCTTGATGCCAATCTGCTTGTTGGTTATCCGCCACTTGAAATCAATCGTATAATCCGAGCCGTCCGATGTGTCGGGGGTTTTGTAGCTGGCGTTGAATATTTCAAGTCCTGCAACCGCCTTGTAATTCTGCCCCGATTCTGTCTTGTTGTTCTTTAATATATCGCCGCTGTACGATATGTTTATATCCGTATCGGGGTCAATACCCAATCCCCGAATATAATCGGGGTCGATTTGAACCGCGATGTTGAAACCCGTGTACTCGGGCATTCCGTCATTGAAGTTCTTCCAGGTCTTGCCGCCGTCCGTCGTATACTGCCATTCAGCGTCTGCAAAGTCAAGCTCGCGCGGTGTGATTTCCCACTCCAATGACAGCCAGCCGTATTTATCGTCCGTATCAAGCATGTTTCCAGGCTTGAACGCGTAATCAGGGTTGGTGATGTGGATTGCTACGTACGTTGTGTATTTGCCCACCGCACTGCAACCGTTTGTTACAACATTGCCGTTAGAATCAACCGTCTTGAAACCGTTTACATACCCGTCGTTGCTGTTATATGAACTGTATACTTCCATATAATCGTTGCCAAGCGCAGTTACATAATACTGCTTATCCGACGTATACTGCAACGGCACCTGCGAACCGCCGATTATCAAATCTTTAGTCGCTATCTCGTCAGTCTGGCGGTACTGCCAGTTAAGACTGTTGGCATTTACGCCTGCCGCCTTTATAACTATATTTGCAGGCAATTTATAAACGCCGTCGCCGCTTATTTCATAGTTTTCATTGTCTGCAATGTAGCCCGTATCCGTCTTGTCCGTGATTAGCTTTGCACATAGCGTAAATTCGCCCGTGCTCGTTATTTTGGATACGTCAAGCACGTTGCCCGCTATGCCCTGTCGGAATTCGTTCCCCGACGCGTTTACATAGTACAGATACAGTCCTACGCTGTCGCCTGTGCATACAGTCGGCGTCGTAAGCGTTACACTGCCGCTGTCCCCCAAACCCCATTCCATATTTGCGTTCGTCGGTGTGTATGTAAACGTGAGCGCCTTTTTATTTATCGTTATGGGTACCGTCTGGTCTGCTGTTGTGCCGCCATTTACGCTCCATATTGTGTTAGCGGTATCTTTCAGTTTGAATACTACGTTATATGTTCCTGCATTCTTGGCGCTGAATTGCTTATTGGTTGAATCATAGCTTAGCCCGTCCGAATAGACTCCTCCGCCTGTATCCGTTATTCCGTTTGGTCTGCCGATACTCATCAGCGTTGCATTGAATTGACTGCTTAAATCAAAATAATAGTCTGTGCCTTTATAGGTCTGCGTGCTGTTGTTTATGGTCGGCACGACAAATTCTTTTCGCTTTATAGTAACCGTAACCGTTCGGGTATCATCCTGATTGGTTTCTGAATCTTGCCACTCATATAATTGATCAGGATTTGACGACTGAACAATTTCAAACGTCATTGTATATGTTCCAGCTTCCGTAGCTTTTAAAACGCGCTGATTAAAAGAGTAAGTCGAACTTGCAATAGTCCCGCCGCTTGTAGTTTTGGCTGTTAAGCTTTTAAGAGATACTTTTGTATCATCGTAATCTAATGTGAAAGATTGCGTTGCGGAAGGATCGTAAGTACCTTCCGTTTTATCAACAGTCGGAACGCTTATGACTTCCGAAGCATTGCCTTCTGCAAGCGTTAAATTTAAATAAAGCGCGGGGCGTATCCCGTATCTAGAATTAGTTGTATAGTAGGCATCCGTACCCGATGCCGTCAATACACGTGCGTAATAATAGTGTCCGCTTCCCGCAGATCTGGTCCAAACCGCAGTTGACGTATTTGTTCTCTGAGTTGCAGTGGTTTGCCATAAATTACCCGACAACACTTCAGTTGAACTGGGTAGCCACAACAAATCTTCCAACCAACGCGTATACGTTGCGATTACGTTTGCGTCGGAACTATTACCGAAGTAAGGAACTCCCACATCGTTTCTGTGAAAAGAGCTTTTCGACGAAATAGCTACGTTAGCAGGTTTAACCAAAAACTGTGTTACGTTGTCGTTAACGCTGCTCATTGTAAACCTTGCAAAAGTATTATCTGCGTCTTGTGCAACGTCCGTTAGCGTTGTAGCATTGTAAGTAGCGGCGTAATTACCACCGTTATTCAAAACTGAGGCACGCATATAGCTCGTACCGTACATAGCGTTCGGGTAAGGTCCGTTTGCGTTTGAAGCTTGAGTGTTCCATTGATCGACCAGAGGGTCTCCGGAAACGTAGTGGCTTGCAAGCCATAATGTTAACACCACGTTTTGATCGGAATCGGTCGTCAAGAGTGTTGCGGTCCAATCAAGTCCCGCAAATTTTACAATAATATCGTTATAACTTGAATTGATTTTTTTCGCATTTGCACTCAATGTCGTTGCTGTAACGTCGTCGCTTGCCAAAGCGGCAACCGTACTATAATCAGCATCCGCATCACCCGTAATCTGAGCATACAGTTTTTGCATATTAATCCCGTCAAAAACGCTTTCATTTGTGCTAACTGTTGTTTTACCGTTACCTTTATAAATTTCGTCAACAGTAACGGTATAAGCCGAAGTCTGGGCATCTGCTTTCTTACTACTTATACCATTAAGCAAAACAACTGACGAGCATAGCAAAATCGCGCACAGTGCGGATAAAATTACCGTTAAAATATTCCTCTTATTAATTTTCATAAAAGTCCTCCTTACCAACGTCTTAACCTGCCGCCGCCCCGTACGGGCCGGCGGCCCTGATTAAATAGGTTATAATAAAACGCAATTTGGCGGATGTGAGAAGT
>JAIDOO010000013.1 GCA_029063275.1 Clostridia bacterium | reverse complement strand
ATATTGTAAAACGAAAAAAATCCTCTCACGGATATCCGTGAGAGGATTTATTTTTATAATTTAAAGTGATTCGAGAAGATTAACTACGTCGCCGACCGTCTTTACGTCCGTAACCTTGTCCTCGGGAATTGCTTTGCCCGTGTTATCCTCCAAGGTCATCAAAAGCTCGACAACGTCAAGCGAATCCGCGCCCAAATCTTTTACTATGTCGCTTTCCATAGTAATTTTGGATTTAGCCACGTTCAACTGCTCCGAAAGAATCTTTGCTACTTCATCAAACATATTTTACCCTCCGTGTTATCTGCTATTATTCTACAATACGCGTGAAAGCTTGTCAACTCAATTCGCCTGCTTTTTAACCTGCTTCAAGGAAAGACCTATGCGCTGTTTTGCCTTGTCGAGGGTGATAATGACCGCTTTTACCTGCTGTCCGACCTTTAACACGTCGGACGGGTGGCGGATATATTTATCGGTTATTTCCGAAATGTGGACAAGTCCGTCCTGATGTACGCCGATATCTACGAACGCGCCGAAGTCTATTACGTTTCTTACAGTGCCGTCGACTTCCATACCTACCGCCAAATCTTCTATACCCAGAATATCCTTTCTAAGCTCTCTTTGGGGAAGGCTGTCGCGGATATCCCTGCCAGGCTTTACAAGCTCGGCTATAATATCGTTCATGGTCGCTACGTCAAGTCCGCAGTACTCAGCGGCTTTATTTTCGCCGTAAGATTTAACTTTGTCGGGAAGCTCGGCGAGCTTTCTTTGTCTTACGTCCTCTTCACCGTAACCGAAAAGAGATAAAAGCTTTTCAGCCTTTTTATAAGACTCGGGGTGAACGGCAGTGTTGTCCATTATATTTTTGCCGTCGGGAATACGCAAAAAGCCTGCGCACTGCTCGTATGCTTTTGCACCGAGTTTTGCCACGTTTAAAAGCTGACTGCGCTCGTCGAACTTGCCGTTTTGTTCGCGGTACGAAACTATATTTTTGGCAATACCCGCGTTAAGTCCCGCAACGTATTTAAGAAGCGAAACGCTTGCCGTGTTCAAATCTACGCCGACGCTGTTTACACAGTCTTCGAGTACTCCGCCCAAAACTCCGTCCAAACGCTTTTTATCCATATCGTGCTGATACTGACCTACGCCTATAGATTTGGGGTCGATTTTTATAAGCTCGGAAAGAGGGTCCTGCAACCTTCTTGCAATCGATATTGCCGAACGCAGGGTTAAATCGTAGTCGGGGAATTCTTCAACCGCAAGGGGGCTTGCGGAATAAACGCTGGCGCCCGCTTCGTTTACTACTGCGTAGCTAACGTTAGCTTCAATCTCCTTCAAAAGGTCCGCGACGAAAATTTCGGTTTCCTTACTTGCCGTGCCGTTACCTATCGAAATTATGTCTACCTTATGTTTTTCAATAAGGAACTTGATTATTTTTTTACTGCCTTCTATATCGTTTTTAGGCGGAACGGGATAGATAACCGAAGTATCGAGCACCTTGCCCGTTTCGTCCACGACGGCAACTTTACAGCCCGTACGGTAGCCGGGGTCAAGACCAAGAGTAACCTTGCCTTTAACGGGCGGTTGCAATAAAAGCGGACGGAGATTTACTTCAAACATTTTTATCGCCTGTTCGCCTGCCCTGTCGGTAAGAATGGCGCGTACTTCCCTTTGGATTGACGGCTCGATAAGCCTGTCGTAGCCGTCTGCCGCCGCTTCTTCGATTAATCTGGCACACTCCTCTTCCGATTTGTTTTTAACGTACTTGACGGTACAAACTCGCTTGGCGATTTGGTCGTCAAAGTAAATTTTCGCTTTAAGGCAATCTTCCTTTTCGCCCCTGTTGATTGCAAGAATACGGTGATTTTTGATTTCGGGGATAAGCTCGCTGTAATCGGCGTACATTGCATAAGTTCCCTTGTCGTCGTCTTTAACGAGCTTAACCTGCATTTCACCGTGTTTTTCCAAAAGACCGCGAAGCTTTTTTCTCAGCTCCGCATTGTCCGAAATAATTTCGGCAATTATATCCTTTGCGCCGGCAACGGCTTCCTCGGCGGAATTTACGCCCTTTTCTTCGTCTATGTATTTTGCCGCCTCTTCGTAAGGCTTGCAAGCCTGCGCCAAAATCAAGTCCGCAAGGGGCTGTAAACCCTTTTCAATAGCCACGGAAGCGCGGGTCTTTTTCTTCTGCTTGAACGGACGGTAAATATCCTCGATTTCCGTCATAGTCTGCGCGGCGTCGATTGCGGCTTGAATTTCGTCGGTCATCTTTTCCTGTTCGGTAATCGCCTTTGCAACCTCTTCCTTGCGCTTTTCAAGATTTTTAAGATATTCGTATCTGTCGTTTAACGCACGCAGAACCTGATCGTCTATCGCGCCCGTCATTTCCTTGCGGTAGCGGGCAATGAAAGGTATTGTGTTACCCTCTTCCAAAAGTTTCAGAATATTCTGAACGTGGTCGGGGCGTAAATTGAATTCCTCGGTTAGTTTTGCTGAAATGTCCATTTATCTTTTTAATCCCTTTAAATAATTTTTTTGGTCGTCTGAAAGGCGGAAGCTTTCCCTCGCCTTTTGAATTGCCTTGTTGTGGGTCTTTTTGTCAAGAGTGTTTTCAAGCAGAAAACTTTTTGCCTTGTCGTAAAATTTTACAAGCGCTTCGGCTATCAGCCAAGCCGCAGCCATATGAACGTAATAGAGGCTTGTATCGCTACGCTCGGTCAGGGCAAAAATCGTTTCCGCGTAACTTTCTTCAACGTAGAAATGAAGCAAGGTCGTAAGTGCAAAACGCTGGTAAAATTCCCTTTTATCCGACGCGTATTTTCGTATGTACGGCAAAAACTCTTCTTTATGCCCCTCTATGCACTTGGGCGTAAAACAGTCGCAGGTTGCCCAGTTATCTATAAGCGGAACACACCTGTCGACGTATTTTTTAAATTCTTCATACCCGAGCGCAGAAGCCGCCGTGAGTTTTATGAAAGTTACTTCGTAATACTCGTCGGGAAAAGAAAACAGCCCGTCCAAATCGTACTTGTACTTTTTTGCAAGCTTGCGCAAGAGCGGAACGCGCACACCCATAACATTTATGCTGTCGTTCTTCAAAAGCTTTTTGTGAAAAACTTTATAGCCCTCGTCGGCATAGCTTTCAAGCTCTGTCAAAAGCTCGTGATAGTGCATCGCGCCACTCCTTTTCGCTAAACCGCGTATTGGCAGGGCTCGTAGACGGAAGCTTTAAAAAAGGGATATTTATATCGCCGTAGTTATCTTTAAAAATCCCGTAAGCCGTACTACCGTTTAATATTATAAACCTTACGCCGCAATTTTGCAAGAGAGTTTTTATATCTGCTACTTTGAAATTTTTTATCGTGCTGTCCTGCGAGCCGGATATTTCGCACTCTGTTACTATATCCCAAAGCGCTATATTGTGCTTTAATAAAAAGCTCTTTTTACCTTCGGTGTTTTGCGGAACGTCCTCGCCGAAATATGAGCAGACTATGCGCCAGAATCTGTTTTGCGGATTGCCGTAGTAAAACTCGACCTTCCTGCTTTTGACAGATGGAAAACTGCCCAGTATTAAAAGCTTGCTGTCTTTATCGAATAAAGGCGCAAAGCCGTATTTTACTTCACTCATAATTTTAAAGGTCCGGCAACGTTGCCGACCACTGCCGAAGCAATACGGCTTTGGTCGAAGTTGAATTCCACCGCTTCGAGAACGTCGCTTAATGATACGGAATTTATCTTTTTGACCCGCTCTTCGAAATCGTATACCCTGCCGCTGTAAATAAGCTCTTTGCCGTACAACAGCATCTGCGAGCTTGTACTTTCCTGCGAGAATACCGACGAAGATAAAAGCTGTTCTTTACCGCGTAAAAACTCCTCTTCGGTAACGTCTTTGGACTTTATCGCACGGACGCATTCCATAACCGCTTCCGCGCTCGTCAGATAATTTTCGGCATTCACGCCCGCGTAAATAACAAGCGAGCCCGCTTCCGAATAGGGTGAAACATACGAATAGACGGTGTAAGCAAGCCCCATCTCTTCCCTGACCTTTTGGAACAGTCTCGATGACATACTTCCGCCGAACACGGAATTCATTATCTGCGTCGCGTCAAAAAGCCTGTCATATCTTTTAACGGAAGGAAAAGCAATAGCCAGATGAATTTGCTCGATATCCTTTTTACAGTAAAGCGCTTGTCCGCAAAGCTTAACGTCTACGGGCTTATTGTCCGCAGGCGTGAAAGGAATATCGGCAAAATATTTTTCAACAAGCTCCTCGGCAAGGGAAACGTCGATATTTCCCGCCATTGAAATTACTATATTTTCGGTGGTGTAACGCTTGTTAAGATAATCCTTAACGTCGGTCTTGGTAAAGCCCCGCACGTTTTCGCGCGGACCCAAAATATTTCTGCCGTAGCCCTTTTCGCCGGAATA
>JAIDOO010000129.1 GCA_029063275.1 Clostridia bacterium | reverse complement strand
ACTGTAAAACTATAGACGCGTCGGGTATACACGTTTTTGCCGGTCTTATCGATATGCACGTTCATTTGCGCGAACCGGGCTTCGAAGGAAAGGAAGATATTTTAAGCGGTTCGCAAGCTGCCGTTGCGGGCGGCTTTACGCAGGTGTGCTGTATGCCCAATACAAACCCCGTGTGCGATAACGCGGTGGTGGTTTCATATATTAAATACAGACAGCAACAGGTCAACCTTTGCCGCATTAACCCTATAGGCGCTATTACCAAGGGTGAGGACGGTAAGGCGATGGCGGACATCGGCGCAATGAAAGAGGCAGGCGCGGTTGCAATAAGCGACGACGGCAAATCTGTAATGGATTCCAATATAATGCGCCTTGCAATGGAGTACGCTGACGGCTTTAATTTAAAGTGCCTTTGCCACTGCGAGGATATAAACCTCGTTGACGGAGGAGTGGTAAACGAGGGTTACAATTCAACTCTCACCGGTTTAAAAGGCAGTCTGCGCGCCGCGGAAGATATTATGATTGCGCGCGATATAGCGCTTTCTGAAAGCTTGGATATTCCCGTCCATATCTGCCACGTTTCAACTTACAGCGGGGTAGAGCTTATCCGCAACGCCAAAAGCCGAGGAGTTAAGGTTACGGCGGAAACCTGTCCGCACTACTTTATCCTGACCGACGATATAATAACCTCGTTCGACACTAACACAAAGGTCAATCCGCCCGTAAGGGAAGCAAAGGACAGAGAGGCTATAATAGAGGGCTTAAAGGACGGCACGCTCGACTGCATAGTAACCGACCACGCGCCCCACGCTTTAAAGGATAAGCAGGTTGAATACAATCTCGCCGCTTTCGGTATAAGCGGAATAGAAACAAGCTTTGCCCTTAGCTATACTTACCTCGTTAAGACGGGAGTACTCACTTTAAGCGGACTCGTGCACAGAATGAGCAAAGCCCCTGCGGAAATTTTAAACCTCGGCGGCGGCGAACTCGAAGAGGGCGCGGTTGCGGATATAACGATAGTTGACCTTAACAAAAAGTATAAAATCGACAACGAAAAATTTTTTTCAAAAGGAAAGAACACCCCTTTCAACGGCTTCGAGGTCTGGGGTAAAGTAGTCTGCACTATTGTGGACGGAGAGATAAAATATGAAGTTTAAAATTCTGATAATTGCGATGTATTCGATTACTTGTATAAGTATATTAACCGCGATTGTCCTGATGATTCTTCATTTTACTGTAGGACTGGAATCTTTTTGGTATACTATTCCCGTCGGAATATGCGCGGTGTCAAATTTAATTGCGGCAATATTGAATTTGAAGAACAAAAATAAAGATAAAGATAAGAAAAGCATAGATATACAGGAGTAAAAAATATGGTTGATAAGCTGATAGAAAAAATTATAGCACTGCAAAATCCCACCTGCGTTGGTTTGGACACGGATTTTAATTACCTGCCCGACGAAATGAAAGAGGGCGTAAACGGCTTTGAAGAGGCGGCAAAGCGCATAACCGAATTCAATAAAAATATAATAGACGCCGTCGGCGATATCGTGCCGTCGGTAAAGGTGCAGATTGCCTACTACGAAATGTACGGCGAAAGCGGTATAAAGGCTTTTAACGACACGGTAAATTACGCAAAGGATAAAGGACTTATAGTAATTGCCGACTGCAAGCGCAACGATATTGGTTCAACCGCAAGCTGTTACGCAAAAGCTTACCTCGGCGAAACGGAAATTTGCGGCAAAAAATCGAGCGCGTTCAAAGCGGATATGCTGACGGTAAACGGTTACCTCGGTACGGACGGCATCGAGCCATTTGTTAAAGAGATAAAATCCCACGATA
>JAIDOO010000128.1 GCA_029063275.1 Clostridia bacterium | reverse complement strand
GGGAAATAATTCCCTCTGCTTCACTTATACCCGAAAACGACCCCACGGTTCTTTTCACTACTGCGGGTATGCACCCTCTTGTTCCCTATCTTTTGGGCGAAAGGCACCCTGCGGGCAACAGGCTCTGCGACGTGCAGAAATGCGTCCGCACGGGCGACATAGACGAAGTGGGCGACAGCTCGCACCTCACATTTTTCGAGATGATGGGCAACTGGTCGCTCGGCGACTATTTCAAAGAGCAGATGATTCCCTGGTCGTTTGAATTTCTGACGTCTGAAAAATATCTGGGTATTCCGGTTGAGGATATTGCGGTAACCTGCTTTGCGGGCGATAAGGACTGCCCCAAGGACGAAGAGAGCGCGGCTTTATGGCAAAAGTGCGGAATTCCTGCTGAAAATATCTATTTTCTGCCCAAATCGGGCAACTGGTGGGGTCCCGCCGGTACAACGGGTCCCTGCGGTCCCGATACCGAAATGCATATAATCCGCAACCGCGACGAAGCGGAAAGACTGGGGGCTTACGACTTCGATAACGCCGCAAACGGTACCTTCCTCGAAATCTGGAACGACGTTTTTATGCAGTACAATAAAAACGCGGAGGGCGGCTACGAGCCTTTAAAACAGAAAAACGTTGATACCGGTATGGGGCTTGAACGTACGCTTTGTATTTTAAACGGCAAAGCCAACGTCTACGAAACCGACCTTTTTGAAAACGCTATTGCAAAAATCGAAAGTCTGACCGGCTTGAAATACGGTCAGAGCGAAGAGATAACAAAGGCGTTCCGCGTTGTTTTGGACCACGTGAGAACAGCTACCTTTATGCTTGGCGATACTAAGGGCATAGTGCCCTCTAATACCGACCAGGGATATATATTGAGAAGGATTATCCGCCGCGCGGTGCGCTTCGGCAGAAATTTAGGGCTCGAACAGGGTTCCCTTTCGAAAATTGCGGCTACCTTCGTTGAAAAGTACAAGGAAGTCTACCCCGAGCTTTTGCACAATGCGCAAAAGGTCTTTGAAGAGCTGGATAAGGAAGAGGGCAAGTTTTTGCGCACCCTCCAACAGGGCTTAAAAGAGTTTGAAAAGGTTGCCTCGTCATTGAGCGCGGGCGCGACTATCGACGGCGTAACCGCTTTCCACCTGTACGACACCTACGGCTTCCCCGTGGAAATCACGGGCGAAATGGCGCGCGAAAAGGGACTTAAAGTGGACGTTGCGGGATACGAAAAAGCGTATTCGGAGCACCAGGAAAAATCACGCGCGGGAAGCGAGCAGAAATTCGCGTGCGGACTTGCGGACCACAAGGAAGAAACGACAAACCTGCACACGGCAACCCACCTGTTGCACGCCGCATTGAAAGCGGTATGCTCGCCCGACATTGCGCAAAAGGGAAGCAACATTACCGAAGAAAGACTCCGCTTCGACTTCAACTTTTCAAGAAAGCTGACGCCCGAAGAGGTTACGGCGGTAGAAAATCTCGTAAACGAAAAAATCAAACAAAAAATCCCCGTAGTTATGAAAGAGCTTTCATTGGAAGAGGCAAAGTCGCAGGGCTTTACGGGACTTTTCGAAAGCAAGTACGGCGAGAGGGTAAAGACCTATTCGATAGCCGACTTTTCAAAGGAAATATGCGGCGGTCCCCACGCGGAAAATACGGGGGATTTGGGCGTATTTAAGATAGTCAAGCAGGAAAACGTTTCCGCCGGCGTAAAAAGAATAAAAGCAATATTAACGAAATAAGTGAGTAATGGAGCAAGAACCGCAGACCGAGGAAAAACTGAATAATCCCGAGGACGGTAATACCGAGGACGAGGTATTTAAAAGTCTTGGCGACGCCACCGTAGAAAAACCCAAGCGCAAAAAATTCGGCTGGGTGGGCTACGTTCTTTTATGTATCGTTATCGGTCTGAGTATCTGGATGATGCTCGAAATCGTCATGGTAAACACCGACGAGTACAAGTCGCTTTCGCAAGTCTTATCGGAAGGCGACTGGCAATTTGCGCTCATTTCGCTGGGAGTGTTGCTTGTAACCGTTGCATGTATGTGCTTGGAATACGTCATTGTAATCAAGGCGGTAACCGGCAAAACAAGATTGGGCGCCGGGATTAAGGTTGCGCTTTTAGGCAAATTTTACGATTTTGTAACCCCTTTCGCCACGGGCGGTCAGCCTATGCAGATTTATTACCTGCACAAAAAGGGCTTTTCGGGCGGGGTTTCCACCGCAGTCGTTCTCATAAAATACTTTGTGTGGATGATTTGCTGGCTTTTAACGGGACTTCTTTTAATGGCTTGCAACGTTGCGGTGCTTGACAGGCTTGACGATTCATACAGGGTTATGTTGCTCGTTCTGGGCTGGGTGGGCATAGGCGTAAACCTGCTTTTGCCCGTTATGGTACTGCTGTTTGCCGTTCTTCCCAAATTTGCAAACAAAGTCGCGTCCGCAGTGGTGGGCGCAGGCTATAAAATCAAGCTGGTAAAGGACAAGGAAAAGACCTTAAACAAGGCTAACAAATTTGTTTCCGATTTCCGTTCCTGCTTCAAAATAATTTCCAAAAAGCCCGTATACTTTATACTGCTTATAGTTATTTGTCTTATAGAGGTGTTCCTCACCTTTGCGTTGCCGTACTTTATTATGCGCGCGTACTCGGGAATTTCGGGCGGATTTTTAACTATGCTCGACGTTTCTTCGCTCAATTGCTACGTGATTTTCGGCGTGGCGCTCATTCCGACCCCGGGCAACACGGGCGCGATGGAGGGCGTCGGCGCGCTTGCGTTTTCCGCGTTCGTTACGGGAAGCGTACAGTTCTGGTCGATGTTTACCTGGCGTTTTGCCGTCTATTATATATTTATTGTTATAGGGCTGGGCATCACGGTGTTCGAGTTTATCAGAAAAATCGTGGTAAGCAGAAAAAACAAGAAAAAAGGAGACGCGGGTTAACCGCGGTTATCGGTATGAGAATTTTAGAGGTGCTTGACAGCTTTTATCCCAGCGTTGACGGACCTAACTCCGTAATGGTCAGCCTTGCGCTCACGTTAAAGAAAATGGGACACAGCGTGGATGTACTCGTTCCTAAGTACAAGCAAATAGTAGAGGTGGAGGGTTTGACCGTTCACCGCTGTAAATCCTTTCCCGCAAAGCTCGGCTACCGCGCGGCTTTTCCCTGTTTTGACGGCAAGATAAAAAAGCTGATTAAAAAAGGCAATTACGACGTAATTCACCTGCATAGCCCCGTTTTGCTCGGTCATTTTGCGCTTAAGCAGGGCAAGAAGCTGGGCATACCCGTCGTGTTCACCTTTCACACTAAATTCAAGGACGAAATCAAAAACCGCAGTAAGTCCAGGTTAATTCAGAATATTTCAATGAATTATATAATGGGTTGCATTAACAGGAGCGACTGCGTAACAACCGTTTCGCGCGGCTCGATTGCCACCCTCGAAGAATACGGCTATAAAAAATGCGGAGAAGTTACCGTAATACACAACGGCACGGATATGCCTCCTATGGCTTCGGACCCGTCCGATATCGCAAAAATCAGAAAAGAGCTTTCGCTCGAAGGTAATTTCGGGTTTTTGTTTGCGGGCAGGCTTGCCGAAGTAAAAAATATCCAGTTCAGTCTTAAAGCGCTTGCAAAGGTAAAGGAGCGCGGTGTAAATAACTTCAGATTCGTAATCGTCGGAGACGGCGACTACGGCAAAAATTTAAGACAGCAGGTTGATGCGCTTAATCTGAACGACAACGTGATTTTTGTCGGCAAAATCACCGACAGAAAAATTCTTGCAAATTATTTCGCCGCGTGCTACGCGATGCTTTTTCCCTCTCTGTTCGACACGGCAAGCATCACAATCCCCGAAGCCGCGGCAAACGGACTTCCGTCCATTATGATTAAGGGAAGCAGTTCGTCCGAGGTTATAGAGGGCGGAGTAAGCGGTTTCCTCTGGGAAAACGACGCTGACGTTTGGGCGGACGAAATGATAAAGCTTATTAACGACCCTTCCATAGCGGAAAAAGTGGGACAGGGCGCGCTTGAAAAGGTTTATTCGAGTTGGGACGACATAGCAAGAGAGTATGTAAAGCTTTACAAGCGCCTCATTGCGGACGCGGAGGACAAAAAACGGCGATAATTTTGTCGGATTATGGCAAAATTAAATTTTAATAAAAAATATAAAAAACTTTGAAAACGCGATATAAAACGGCTTGACAGAACTTTTATAAAATAATAAAATAAGTTTACGTTTTGAATAAATCAAATATTTTATGTTTTTTACGCCTGAAAACGGCAGTTTTGAACGGGTTTCAACCCTAAAAGCGTTTCGGGCAAAAAAATCCCGCAGATAATTTATAAGGTAATTTTTTGCGGACTACTACAAGGAGCGAACAATGAAAACCTATATGGCAAAAGCCGAGACAGTTGAAAGAAAATGGTACGTTGTCGACGCCGCGGGAATACCC
>JAIDOO010000127.1 GCA_029063275.1 Clostridia bacterium | reverse complement strand
CTTTAAAATTGTATCTTATATTTATGATTTCAGTCTTTTTCAAGCAAGTCGAGTACGGCTTGTTTTTTATTTTTCGGCAAAGCGCGGAAAAGCGCCAAAAGCTTTTCTTCGTCCTTGCTCAAAATCCGCTCGTCATCTTCTCCCGCAAAAAATTGCGCAAGCGTTATGCCGAACGCGTTGCAAAGCATTTCCAGAATTTCAAGCTTTGGCGGCGTCCCCCTTAAATACACCGCCGACAGCGTAGAGTATGTCAGCATCGCCTCTTCCGCCAGTCTGTACTTTGTCCATTGCCGTTCAAGCCGCAGTTTTTCAATCCTCTCAATAACGTCCATGCCTCAATAGTATGACATTTTTGCGGTATATTTATAACGTAAAAACGTAAAAAAGTGGTTGACAATATAACGTAAATGCGTTATACTTATTTACGCAAATACGCTATGTGCGTGATGCAGCCTTCCTTGGGTCTTGCTTAGACGGCAGCAAAAAAAATTTGTTCTACATAACCGTCCTCTATTTTTTTCTGACTAATTAAAATAAACTTGGTTATGCGCAAAGTCCGCCCGATACAGCTTGAAACAAGGAAGCCTATATCACGCCCGTGGTGTAATTTTTTAAAAACTCAATTTTAGGAGGAAAATGATGAGTAAAAACAAATTTTTCAAAAAACTGCTTATCGGCGGACTTTGCGCATTAACCGCGACCGCAATGATAGGCGCAACCGCATGTAAGCCCGAAGGCGGCGAAGAGGAAACCGGGCACGTCCACAATTATGCAACCACATGGTCCAAAGACGAAAACGGGCACTGGTACGCTTGCCTTAACGACGGGCACACCGGCGAATATAACAAAATCCCTCACGCAGATACCGACAACGACGGCGAGTGCGACGCGTGCGGCTGGGATATGTCCGAAGAGGAAGAAGACCCTACTCCCGCAACTCCCGCTACCCAAAAAATAGTTATAGACGTAAAGGACGTATCGGATAGCGTTGCCGACGGAGCTGAACTTAAAGCAGAAACCGGCGTTTACGCCGCCGGCGCATTGGCATCTCAAACAAAAAGCGGGAGCAGTCTTTATAACAATGCGACTGTTTCGTTTACTAAAGCTATTAAGACGGGCGGTATAGCAAAACAAGAAGAAGGCAAAGTTACAAACGCGGTTAAATTCGATATTGAAAACGACAACTCTACAATAGTTGTTTACGCAAGCAGCGGCACAAGCAATCAATACCGCAGTGCGGTTCTTAAAGACTCTAAGTTCGCCAACGTAAAAAGATATTCCGTTGGCAACGGCAACGGCGTTGCCTCGCTCGTATTCGAGGTAAAAGAGGCCGGCACCTATTACTTCGGCGGAGCAGACAAGGGAGATGAAGACGAAGGCAGCGGCGGTATCTATATTTACTATATGGCTGTCTGGGACGGCGGCAAGCTCCCCGAAACCACTGTGGACTCAAAGCAGGAAACTCCCGCCACCTGCGAAACGCCGGGCAATATTACCTACACCAAAACCAGCTTCGGCAGATATCTCAACTCCAAAGGCGAGCCCATTGCGGAAGGTAAGACTACTTCTCCCGCACTCGGGCACGATTATTCTTTAGTTGACGAATCTTTTGAAAAGCCTACGGAAACAGAAGTCGGCTCTGTCGTAGTTGAATGCGCTACCGACGCAAAGCACAACTTTACCGCTGAAGTTCCCGTGCTTGGCAGTGATAAATACGAAAGTATAACTCCCAAAGCAGATTTACCCGAGGGTTCTCCCGTAGAGGACGGCGAGGCGTGGTATACTTACGTTATCCCCGATATAGTGGACGCCGAAGGCAAAAAAGTAACGGTAGAATTTGCCGCAGAATATGTTGCGCCAGCAACCTATCTGGACACGGTTTTGTATTCGAATTTCTTAAACGGCACAGTAAATATCGGCAAAGATAATGCGACTTCTTTTGTCGACGGTATTAAGATTTATGGACGTACTAACTTAGGTACGGAAATAACCGAATGGAGCGAATCAACTTATAGCGTTACTGCTTCAAATGATAAGTTGACAGTAATTGATAAGGGTTATGATGCGAGCACAAAAGTAGGTAAAGCCGCTTTTGCTTACATACTTTTTGATCAAGCCTATACATCGGGCGTTTATAAAGTTGAAGGTACAATAAATTTATCAAATTACGGCAACGGCACAACTACCAATTCTACCACCAGCAAATGGAGCCCTTTACAGCTTATTGCCGAAGGATTAGAAACCGACGCCGACACTTTCGCTTCTATGAGAGCGGACAACAACAAGAAGTTAGGTGTAGCACAGGGAACAGGTGGAGACGACGTTGTTGGTAGCGGATACGCATATGCAGTAGGTACGGATTACGGCTTTGAATTTATCGTAGACCTTGACGCTAAGGAAGTAACTCTTTCTATTTATACAATAAGCGGAGAAACCAAAACCGAAGTTTACAAAGAAACCGTAACAATTACTGCAGAAAAATGGGGCGGATTAAGACTTCAGACTGCTGATAATGCTGATAGAACTATAGTTTTAAGCAACCTCGTTATTTCTCAGAGAACGGTCGTTGACAACAGCGCCGAAAATTAATAGAGAATAATAAACCAATCTAAAAGTTAACAACTTTTTAC
>JAIDOO010000126.1 GCA_029063275.1 Clostridia bacterium | reverse complement strand
AACCGGTGAAGGAATTTTCCGCCTTACCGCGTTCTGCAGTGAAGAGGTTACTCAAAAAGCCGTCGAAAAAATCGAAAAACTTTTAGTTAAATAAAACGGTGTTAAATGTCAGAAAAATTTAAAAGGGGCGCGGGCGTATTATGCCATATTTCGTCCCTGCCGAATAAATACGGAATAGGCTCTTTGGGCAAGGAAGCTTACGAATTTGCCGACCTTTTACAAAAGTCGCATGTAAAGTACTGGCAGATTTTGCCCCTTACCCAGACCGGTTTCGGCGACAGCCCATATCAGTCGGTATGCTGTAACTCGGGCAATCCCTATTTTATCGATCTGGAAAGCCTGAAAGAAGAGGGACTCATAGACGGGGAAGAGTTGCAGTCGGCGGAAGCTCCCGCAGGCAAAACGGACTATGCCGCGCTCTATCAGAGCAGATATAAAATTCTCCGCCTTGCGTACGCGCGTTTCAATATAAAGGACGGCGAATTCGCCGATTTCGTAGCAAAGGGCGAGTACGAGGACTATGCGCTTTTTATGTCGCTCAAAGAGCGTTACGGCGGAACGTTCGACGAGTTTCCCGAAGCGTACAAGCACAAGGAAAACCTTGCTATGTACGAGTTTAAACAGTCGGTTTACAAAAGTGATTACCTCTTTTGGCAGTTCGTCCAGTTTATCTTTTTGAAGCAGTGGAAAAAGCTTAAAGCTTACGTCAATTCTTTGGGTATAAAAATAATAGGCGATTTACCTTTGTACGTTGCGTACGACTCTTCCGACGTGTGGGGTCATCACGAGCTTTTCCGTCTGGACGAAGATTTGAAGCCTAGCGCAGTCGCGGGGGTTCCGCCCGACTATTTTTCTGAAAAGGGTCAGCTTTGGGGCAATCCGCTTTACGACTGGGACGCGCTTTCCGCAGTCAACTACGATTGGTGGATTGAGAGAATACAAAAGGCGGCGGAGCTTTTCGACGTTATAAGGATAGACCACTTCCGCGGACTTGACAGGTATTACGCAATCCCTGCCGACGCCGAAACTGCTGAGGAGGGAGTTTGGCTCCCCGGTCCCGGTATGCGCCTTTTCAACGAGATAAGAAGAAGGCTCGGCGAGTTGGAAATTATCGCCGAGGACTTGGGAATACTCGACGCCGCCGCGCATAAATTGCGCGCGAGAACGGGCTTTCCCGGAATGAAAATTTTGCAGTTTGCGTTTGACGGCTCCAACGATAATCCCTATCTTCCTGAAAATATAGAGGAAAACTCGGTGGTCTACACGGGCACCCACGACAACGACACAACGCTCGGATTTATTAACGGTATGTCCGATGAGGAGTTCAAGCAGTTCAAACCAAAGCTCCGCTCCGCACTTGCAAGCGTAAAGGCGGTGTTCCCTATGGTATCACGCGAGGACGCGGTGCTTGCGTTGAACGTCTGTGCGCTGGCGTCAAAAGCGCGTTTGGCGATAATACCGGTGCAGGATATTCTGGTGTTGGGCACGGAAGCGAGAATGAACGTGCCGTCAACGGCGATGGGAAACTGGCAGTTCAGACTTGAAAGTATGCCCGACAGACTGCACACGGCGATACTCAGAAAAAACATAGATAAGTATAAAAGATAATAAAAAAGCGTTCCCAAAGTTTTAGGGAACGCTTTTAAAATTCTGTTTATTTTGCAAACAGGCGGGTGCATAAAACCGTCATATCGTCCGCAACTGTCTGTCCGCAACGGGCAAGTGCGCCCGCAAGAATTTTATCGGCAAGGTTTTGTGGATTTAAAGGATTGAGCCCTTGCAAAAACTCGTACAAATCAGAGTAGGAGGGGAAAGCGGAGGTTATTCCGTCGGACATAAATACGACTATATCTCCGTTTTTAAGCTGTTCGCTGCAAACGTTCGGGCGCAGGTTGTCAAGTATTCCCAAAGGCAGGCTTTGGCTTTCAAGCACCTTAATCTCACCCTCGCGCACGATAACGCCCGCAGGAGAGCCTATTTTTACGAAGTCGGCGATTCCGGTATTAAGGTTGACCGCCGCAATGTCTATACAGGTAAACCTTTCGTCGCGGTTGAAGGATAAAAGCTTGTTGATGGTTTTTAATACCGTGCCCTCGGGCATTTCGGCGCGGTAAAAGGCTTCTATCAGCGAAATAGCCGTAGCGGAAACCTTTTTTGCATACTCGCCGCTTCCCATACCGTCTGACAGCGCCATTAAAAAGCTGTGCTCGTTTATCCTTATAACCGAGTGCGTGTCGCCCGAAACCTTTTCGCCGTTTTTTACCGCGAAAGCAACGCCGAACGCGGCGTCGAGCACGGGCGGAGCTCCGAATACAAGACAGCTTTTTTCACCGTCGTAGTTAAGCCTGTCTTTAAGGACGTACTTTCTGTCCGTGCAGGCAGAAATAATATCGGTAATAATTTTTACGTCCGTTTTTCCGCAGATTACCGCGCAAATTTCCATATCGTCGCCGCTGACATAAAGTTCGGGACAGGAAACTCCGCTTGTGGAAAGCTTGACTTTAATCTGCTCTTCGAGCGCTGAATACTCGCTGTAGCTTTTGCTCAGCTCAACGGCGCAAGCCTTCATAACCTCCGCAACGCCGCGCGCCTGGTCGGCAAGCAGAATTCTTCCGCTTTTCGCGTTTTCAGCTTCGGTCATATATCTGCGATACTCGGCTATGACCGAGTTTAAAATGGCTAAAAGGTCGGCGGGCTTTGCGCAGTTTAATGTAACCTCACTCGGCAAATCTATAAGGTTCACCTTGCCTTTAACACAGCCGGTATCGATCAGCTTTTTAAAGCCTGCGTAAACGTTGGTAGAAGCGCACTTTTTTGCGCGGGCGCAATTTTTACAGCATTTGTCGCGCAAATCCGCAAGCATTCTTGCGCGCGCTCCGCCGTCGTTTACGTCCTCGTCCAAAGCGTTGAAAGCGCACTCTATTTCGCGGAAAACCTCGGATATGCGGTAAAGCTTTTCTCCCGTGCGCCTACGGTTTCTTTCTACGGCGGTATCAGGTAAAACTTCTTTAACCAGCAGGGAGTTTTTCAGCTTGGTAAAAAACGAGGCGGGAGGAATTGCGGGCGCGGTCAGGAAAATCAAAAGAATAATCACGCGGAACACGATAAGCCCCGCCGAGCAGTTAAACCCGCCGGTAAAGTATGTATACACGGCGGTGGAAGCCAAAGTTACAATACTCGGAAACACTCTGCCCGCGTTTGAAAACAAGAGGGCGAGCACCGCGCCCGAAAGATAGACGGTGAGGGGCGCGGGGGAAAGGGTTACCACTGCGGGCGGAAGCGCCGCGACCAGCGCGGCAACAAGCGCCGCAGGCGAGCGGGCAAGCCTCACGCAGAATACGATAAGCCCTGCGGCAAACGCGGTGTAAACAAAAACGCCCGTAAGGTTGTAAAGCCCCGTGCCTGCGGCGGCGTAAACCACCGCACAGCAGACAAGCTCGTCCTCTTTAAGACGGCACCTGTACACGCGGTACAAAACGGCGTACACCGTTTTAAAGCAGAAGAACGAAAAGACCAACGTCGCCGCCGCGGCAATCGCTTTCAAAGCGTATTCGTTGTCTATAATTTCAAACGCGCTTACGCCCTTCCACGGAGCGAAAGGTATGTAAAGCGACAGCGCGATTGCAACGTAGGCAATTCCCTCTAACTTTATTTTTCGGCGGGTACGTCTGTACAAAAATGTTACCGCGCATAAAAAAGCGCCTTCGAACAGGCTAAGAAGGGTCATAATCCAGTTGAGATGCACGGCTGACGCGGCAACGTACAAAATGGGCGTTGCTATTATATTCGTTCCGCAGAGCAGCATTGCAAAATAAAGTCCTATTGACAGCGGTACGCCGTCAATAGCCTTATTCAATAAAACGAGAGCCGCCGTGTAGACGGCATACATAATTACGGTTTTTAAATTGATTTTCAGGGGCATAAACCCATTGTATACCGCAGTATGTTAAATAATTTGTCTTTTAATAAACTAATATGTAAAAAAGGGTAAATTCCGCGCCTTGGGTAAATAAATTAAGGGATAAAGGGTGATAATATTAAAAAGAGTATAAAAAATTATTATTACCGTTTGACTTAATTTGAGATATTGTGTAGAAT
>JAIDOO010000125.1 GCA_029063275.1 Clostridia bacterium | reverse complement strand
TAAAAAGTATGCTTCTGTCTGCGGGGAAAAGACGGGATTCGGGAAAAAGCCTGGAATGTTTATCCAGCAATTTAGCGAACTCTTCCTTATGCTCGTCAACAATCCTCAAAATACTTTCGCAATAGGATATATCCGGGTCATTTAATTTTTCGCTCTTGTACATTGCGCTTTTAAAAGCTTCGCCGCAATCGCTGTTGAACTGATCGGCAAATATTATT
The DNA here is from genome assembly GCA_029063275.1 of Clostridia bacterium. Classification (GTDB taxonomy): domain Bacteria; phylum Bacillota; class Clostridia; order Christensenellales; family Borkfalkiaceae; genus Coproplasma. Next base: position 2,731 of record JAIDOO010000125.1, on the reverse strand, counting down.
TTAAATAGCGTTTCTCTTGCTACTGTTCTCATACATACTCCGTAAATACAAATATTCCCTTAAAAATTTTAAGGGAATAACGTAATATTTTACAATGCCGAATTTTCGGGGAAATTTACGTCCTGAATATGGACGTCAACCTTCGCAACCTTATATTTCGTCATCGACTCGACGTTGTGCTTTATGGACTGCTGAATTCTGAAAGCGAGCGACGGTACGTTATACGTTGCGTCCACCTTAACGCTTATATCAGCAATAATTCCTTGTTTATCAAAATTAAGTTTGATGCCCCTGTTCTTTGTGTTGAGAAGTGATACACCGTCAACCTCTTCGATAGCGAGCGATACAATACCGCTGACTATGCCTGAATTGTAGGTTATTTTTCCCTTCTGCGTAGAAGTAGGGTCGTGCCTTATGTGTGCCATAATTTTCTCCTTGATGTAAGTATAACACAGTATTTTTAAATTTGCAACTTACAAACTTAAATTTGTGAATAAACGGGCATAATTATTACGTTGCCGGGTTTTACGTCTGCTTCTTTGGAAAGGCAATAGTAAATTGCAACTGCCGTATTAGCGTCAAGCTCGTTAGAATTAACGAATACGTTTACATTTTCGGAATCCATACCTATGGAAACAACAGCGTCTGCAAAGCCTCTTGACTTAATCATGGTTTCGAGAACAAGCTCTTTTTCCATAATTTCAACTAACTTCATCTTCATATCAACTGCTTCGTTGTACTTTTCGCTACCCTCTTCATAAAGCGCGATAATACTGTCAAGCTGAACGAGCTCTTCGCTTCTGGTCGTAGTTCTTTCCGAACGGTATGTAGCAAAATAGTTTGCGGTAGCAACAGCCGAGTCGCCGCTGGCTACTCTGGTTTTCGCAAGCAGTACGTTTAAAACTGCCGTTAAAGCAAGTAAAAATACGAGTGATGACATTACGATGATTTTTTTCTTTTTAGTCATAAATTTCTCCTTATACAGTCATTGAATAGATTGCAATAATATTTTTTTGAATGTTTAACGCAGTAGAAACGGCGTTTAAAATGTTACTTCTGGTCATTAAATTGTTTGCACCGTCGCAAACTATGACTACACCGAGGATTTCCCCGTCGCTTTCCGATACCATTACGTCCGTAGCCCCTACGCCTTCTATACTGCTTAATATACCAATCAGCTTAACTTCGGTAACGCTTTTTTGGGTTTCGGTTTTAGATACTTCGGACGACTTTGAGCTTTTGTTAATAAAATAAACGGCGCCAATAAGTATTGCAATAAGCAAGACTACTATGATTATTTTTTTGTTTTCTTTCACGTAATCAAGAACTTTTCGCATATACTGTTATATTTATATAACCAAGCTCCTCCAAATATTCATAAATATCTTCTATTATTTGATTATTTTCCGAAACTGTCTGTACGCTTACGCTGTCAACCTTAAAATTGCCCCCGACATATACTACGTTTACCTTACACTCGCACTCTTCGGCAAATTCATCGTATAAAAGCTTTTCTAAACTGCCGCTCTGATTTTTGGAATATACAGTTGCTACATATTCCGTATCGTAAAGCACATCGCCTTCTGACGAAGCTTTTATTTTAAAGATACCTGTTATGGGCTGGATAAGCACTAGGATACACGCCATACGCATAACGAACACTATCGTCTTATTAAGCTTTCCTTGTGGAATTATAAGCGAAACGATTACGGACAAAAAAATTACCGCAGCCGCCGTTAAAAGATAGGTTTTCATATAAAACTGTTCGCCGAATTTATAATAAGCATAATTATCAGTGCGTACATAAACGCCACCGTCAAAAGCCCCGCAATAAAATACTCTATATCCTTTGAAAGATCCGACAAAAGATTATATAGCGTATTCTCGCCTATAGGCTGAACTATTGCGCCGACTAACTTTAATATAAGGGAAAAAGCCGCTAAAAGAATTATGGGTCCCAACAGCTCGAATAAAAGCAAGACAAGGCCGCAAATTCCCACCGAACTTTTTATAAGAAGTCCTGCGGAAGTCAGCATATCGAAGCCGCTCGATAAAAAGTTGCCCACTATCGGTACCGAGTTGCTAACCGCATATTTAGTGGCTTTGAACAAAATGCCGTCAAAAAGCGACGAAGCCGAGCTCTGTGCGGTAATAAAAATACTGAACACTGTAACCGTTATACCTATTACCCACTTCATTATACTTTTCACAAGCGCGGTTACGCCGGTAAAGGACATCTGCGAATTGAGTTTGGACATAAAGTTCAGTATTATAACGGTAATCGTCGCAGGAAAAATGAAACCGCTGATAATTTCAATTGCGCCGCTTGATAAAAAAATTGCCGACGGCTGATAAATTGCCGCTGTGCTTGTCCCGCCCGTAAGCACCGTTAACGTGGCAAGTATGGGCGTTATAATTTCAATTTGTCTTTTTACGCTGTCAATGCAGGATATACAGTCGGTAACTATCCCCACCAGCATTGACGCGAGCAACAAAATTATCAGCGAGTAGCACGCAAGATGAACTATTTTCGAAGTTGATTTACCCAGCAAATTTCCTTCAGCCGAGCTCACTATAGCCGATAAAAGCGCAATCGCGGTTATTTCCGCAAAAACAGGTATAAGCGTAATTACGTTTTTAAAAATTACCGAAAAAAGCTCGCTGATCAATCCGCCGTAATCGGTGCCGAGATTGCCGTTTACCAAGTATTCGACGATTTCGGACGCGGTAC